>JBNMQC010000006.1:0-50125 GCA_051277445.1 Bermanella sp.
GGCGTCTGAGATAATCATAAATGAGGCATCAATATCCTCTAGCTTAAGCGCTTCTGCGGGAGAGTTAGGCGAGAGAGTGAGATCCGCCATCCACTTTAGATTCACATCATTCATTTTAAGGCCGGCTTGCGTCAACAGCGTGGTCATAAAATCCACATGGGGGCCATAGGCCTGAATCGCGATGGTTTTTCCTTTTAATTGATCAACCGTCATGATGTTATTTTTGGCAACTAGGGTGTCGCCACCACGGGACCAGGTTAACTGGTAGATGACAACCGGTTTGGTTCTTGGATCTTGGTTAATCAAATCCAACGCCTGATTACACATACCAATCGTGCAGCGCAAATAAGGCGACTGGCCAGATAGATAATCTTGTAGTTGCTTATCAAAATTATCCTGAAGCACAAACTCATAATCCAAACCCGCTTGCGCCATGGCACTGCCGGGCTGAGTACGGGTGTCCATGCCATTTGCCAAAATGGTCACCATGTCACCGCCCCAGGTAATCATAGGCACCCGCATTGGCGTGGTTTTTTTCACATTACCAACGCTTGTTTTGATTCGCTCTGCCAGTGGTTTCGGCTCAATAAATTCAGGCGAACTGTGAACGCTAAATGAGAACAGCGACGCAAACAAAGACACAAGTATTACAAATGGGCGCATCAAGGTTTCATTCCTTTTAAAAGCTTAAGATAAGGATACCCATAGCAATTTCAGTGCCTAACTTATTTTACTCGCTCTGATTTTGTGCAAATGATGATTTTTGAGTAAAGCTGCCCATTAAAGTGCACTATTGACGTTATTTTTATGACTCCAATGACATTAAAAGTCAAAACCGTCCATGCATTAAGCACCAAAGTAACTCAATCAAGGATCACATCCTTAAAACAAGTTTCATTATGGTGCGCTATACGATTAGCAAACCAACAGATATAACAATTTGGGGGCCATTCAATACCAAAAGGCCCAGCAGAATTCTTTTAATTAATCATTACTTCCGATTAAATCCGGTGAGGCATCGCAAACATGAGAAGACAGCACGAATCTTTCAAACGTAATGGGGCCTTGATTCATGCGCTCATCAATACACACCCAGTAAGATGCATTGTTATCCGCCACATCTTGCTCGCACATATTTTTTAAGTCGCTCAGTTCCGTTTGCAAATAAGGTTCTTGCTTTAAAATAGATGTAAACAGCGAATCACAAGGTTGATTAAGGGTTTGGGATTGAATGGTGCTAGAGAACAACGAGATGACTAACAATAAAACACTATAAGAAAATCCATACATGGGGCTTCTCCTTGGTTTTTATTATTGCTGCCTTTTAAAGGCATAGCTTATATTTAGACCATTTTTACTATTTTCGCCAATTTACCCACAAAAAAAGCAGCCAAGGCTGCTCTTTTAAAATTGAGTCCGTTCGTTGTCTGATGACGTTTAACGAACTCTTTTTATTTATCATTCACTATTGTTGCTTTTTTACAAAACCACCGGCAAAGCCCGATCAAGACGAATTTCGGTTTCATCGATATGACTGCCATAGGCTAATATTTCTACACCTTTGTCAGCGGCCTCACGCAATAATTGACCATACAGCGAATCAATATGATCCGCCGGTTTCACTTGCGTGATACCCGTATGATTAACGCAAAAAAAGATCACACCACGATGACCAAGCTCAACCATGCGCATGAGTTCACGCAAATGTTTGCTGGCTCTGTCGCTCACACTATCAGGGAAATAACCAATGCCTTCTTCTGTGCTTCCGCCTTCATCCGGCATGCCTTGAGTGGTTTTTTCTAATAGCGTGGTATTTTTAACTTCTACATAAATGTCTTTTTCACCGCCGGTTAATAAGATATCAATTCGGCTTTTTTCATCACCATAGCGCACTTCTGTTTTAAGAATCTCGTAGTCTTGAAGTTCTTTCACCGTGCCGTTTTTAATAGCTTCCACCGCTAAATAATTTGGACGCGATGTGTTAATACACGCAATGTGCCCAGAAGGGGTTTCAGTCAATTCGAGAGAATGAGGGTATTTACGTTTTTCATTTTGACTATCCCAATACCAAGCATCGCCACCTTCTACAAAGCAATTTTTCATGGAGCCGGTATTGGCACTGTGTACCGTGAGCTCTGAGCCATCTCCCAGTTTTAAATCCACCATAAAGCGCTTATAACGCTTTATCCACTGACCTTTTTGTAAGGGAAATTCAAATTTCATATTGATGTCTTTTTCGATGAAGCATTGTGTAAAAACTCACCCAATCGGGCAACCGCTTGCTCTAGTACGGGAATATCATGGGTGTAGGCAAAACGCACAAAGTGGTGGCCTTGGCTGTGGCCAAAATCAATGCCCGGTGTAATGGCTAAGCCCGTTTGTTCGAGCAGATCCAAACACAATTGCATACTATTTTGATTATGTTCGTGATCCAGGCCGCGGATATCCGCATAAATATAAAACGCTCCACTGGGTTTTGCAGGAACAATAAAGCCAAGTTGCTGTAGCTGTGGCAACAAGTAGTTTAACCGCTCAGCGAAAATGGCTTTGCGCGTTTCTAACTCTGCGATTACCTCAGGCTCAAACACGGCAAGTGCGGCATGCTGCGCTGGAGTATTGGGCGCTAGAAATAAGTTTTGCGCCAGCTTATCCAAGCTGGGAATGGCCCACTTAGGCGCCACCAACCAACCCAGGCGCCAGCCTGTCATGGCAAAGTATTTAGAGAAGCTGTTAATCACAAAGACATCGTCGCCAAAATTCACCGCCGAGTGTGGCTCATGATCGCCATAAATAAGACCGTGATAAATTTCATCCACCAGCAAAATACCGTTTCGCTGACGTATCGACTCATGCAGATCGGTTAATTGCTGGCGCGTCATGACTGAGCCGGTGGGATTGGATGGACTCGCCACCAACGCCCCTATGGTATTGGACTGCCAATATTGGTCCACTTGGGCCGGTGTGAGATGGTAATCATCTTCAGCCAAGGTGGGCACTAATATGCCATCAGCGTTTACATTGGCTAAAAAATGACGATTACATGGGTAACCTGGATCCGTAAGTAATAAATTTTCACCTGGATTGGTCAACAAGGATGCCGCCAGTTGCAATGCACCAGACGCCCCTGGCGTGATGACGATGCGCTGTGGGTCTACCACTTCGCCATAACGCTGCAAGTAAAAGTCTGCGATGCGCTGCTTAAGTTCTGGCAGACCTGTGGCACCCGTGTAGTGTGTGAAACCCGATTGCAGAGCCTTGATGCCGGCCTGCACCACCGCTTGTGGGCTGGCAAAATCAGGCTCTCCAACCTCTAGATGAATCACATCCCGACCGGCATTTTGCATGGCTTTCGCCTTGCCCAATAGGTCCATTACGTGAAAAGGTTCGATTTGTGTAAGCCGTTTGGCTAATTTCATGGTACTTTCCAATAACTTTTAGCAGTATTTTCCTGATTTTTAGGCAAAGATCTGCATTTTTAAATAATAAAGTGGCACAGTGTATCGTTATCTGATAGCTTTTCGCCGCCAAAAGATAGGGTTCGTTGTTGAAATGAACCTAAAATGGAAACAAGATTGGCCTTTGGCCTGACAAGGTGAGGCAGTAACTTATGCCAGTAACAGAAGATAAATCATTTGCGTTGTCTAACTTCGAACCTTACAAAGAGAAGAAGGGCGAAGAGTACATGGGCGCTGATATGAAGGCCCACTTCAAAATGATACTTAACAACTGGAAGCAGGAGTTAATGGAAGAAGCGGATCGCACCAAGATGCACATGCAGACAGATGCGGAAAACTATGCTGATCCCAATGACCGTGCTAGCCAAGAAGAAGAGTTCAGTCTTGAATTACGCACACGTGACCGTGAGCGTAAGCTGATCAAAAAGATTGAAAAGACAATCGAATTGATCGAAAAAGACGACTACGGTTTTTGCGAGACATGCGGCATCGAAATTGGTGTACGCCGCTTAGAAGCGCGTCCAACTGCGGATCTTTGCATCGACTGTAAAACCCTTGCCGAAATTAAAGAACGCCAAATTGGCGGCTAATCCATAAGATTAAGCGGCAACTGAAATAAGCACCTTACAAAGGTGCTTATTTGTTTTTATATGACGAAACACTCAACTTCTTATATCGGCCGATTCGCGCCGACCCCAACTGGCCCATTGCACTTCGGCTCATTAGTGGCCGCTCTTGCCAGTTATCTAGACGCCAAAGCCCATCACGGCACCTGGCTGCTGCGCATCGAAGACCTTGATCCCCCTCGCGAAGATCCCAGCGCAAGCACTCTTATTCCAGAGCAACTTAAACAACATGGTTTAATGTGGGACGGTGAGATTCAATTCCAAAGCCAGCACAGTGCCCACTACGAAGCCGCCTTAGACCAACTGGCGCTTAGCCATGACACCTTTGCCTGCCAATGTTCACGCAAACAGTTATCTGTTAATGCAGGCTTACACCAAGGCGTGTGTCAGCAACATGATGGGCACGCCCCTGCCGCCATTCGTCTTCAGGTGCCAAACCACAGGGTGTCATTCACCGATGGGGTATATGGGAATTACAGCCAAAACCTTCTGAAGGAGGTAGGCGATCAAGTGTTAAAACGCAAAGATGGGTTATACGCCTATCAATTAGCGGTGGTGGTTGATGATCACCATGCAGGCATTACCCATGTGGTGCGCGGTGTGGACCTGCTGGATAACACCCCAAGGCAATTGTATTTAATGGACCGCTTAGGGTTTACCCAGCCTGAGTATTTGCACATCCCCTTGGCGACAAACTCACAAGGGCAAAAACTCAGCAAGCAAAATCAGGCCACGGCCATTGACGCTTGCGATGCCCGTGAAAACATACTGGCGGCCCTAGACTTCTTACAACAACAGGTGAGCCCGCACATGCGCTCAAGCTCCCTTGAAGCCTTGCTCATACAAGCCACGCAGAACTGGCAGCCTCAGCGCATCAAGCCCAGCCTGGCTGGCTTAATTTAGCCACTATTGGCCATTTCCACCTTAAAGCTTGCCTGAATCTGTTACCCCCAGTAACATCACCCGCCTAATTTTCATACTTGGCCAGCCATGTACATTCATCGACTGATCCTCATATTTGTCTTTGCGGCGTTCTTGTTTTCGCCCATCGTCATTGATTGGTGGCTTCAACCCACAGGCGCTTGGTACCGCCCATTTGCATTGTGGTTGATCCTGATTGGCTTCTCGGTGTGGCTGCAATACTGGCAAGAAAAGGACAAGCTATGATCTTCAGTGTTGGCGCTTTGATCAGCATGATCTTAGCGTATCTGTTCACTCTCTTTTTTACCGCCTACATGGTGGAGAAGAATTGGATTCCCACAAAATGGGTTCGCCACCCGGCAATCTATGTTTTGTCTTTAGGTGTGTATGCCAGTGCTTGGGCTTTTTATGGCAGTGTGGGTTTGGCCCAGTCCTATGGTTATGGCTACCTCACTTACTACCTAGGGATCAGCGGCGCATTTGTTCTGGCGCCGGTTTTACTTAAACCGATTTTACGCATCACCAAAGATTACCAACTGACGTCCCTTGCGGATTTATTTGCCTTTCGGTTTCGCTCTCGTGCGGCAGGCACCATCAGTACACTGGTAATGCTAGCCGCCGTTCTGCCGCTCATCACCCTTCAAATCACCGCTGTGACCGATACCTTTAGTTTGCTGAACAACGAATTCGGCCGCATTGATATCGCCCTTGGCTACTGCGCCGTGATGACCGCGTTTGCGATTTTATTTGGCGCTCGCCACGTAAGCCCCAGAGAAAAACATGAAAGCCTGGTCTTTGCCATTGCCATTGAATCGGTCATTAAGCTGATAGCCATTTGCATTGTGGGCGTTGCCGCCATGTATTTTGTGTTTGATGGCCCAAGTGCCATGGACGCATGGCTGCAAAGTAATCACCATAAACTCAGCAGCATGCAGCATTCCATTCAAGAAGGCCCTTGGCGCACGTTGTTATTGGTCTTTTTTGCAGCCGCTTTAGTTATGCCGCACATGTTTCATATGGCATTTACGGAAAACTCCTCCACCCGTGCCTTGAGCTTTGCCAGTTGGGGACTTCCCCTATTCTTGCTGGTTATGGCGTTAATGGTGCCGCCTATTTTATGGGCCGGTGTCTACTTAAATGTGGACACTCCGCCTGAATATTTTGCCGTGGGCATTGGTCTTAAATTAGAAAACCCATGGCTGGCGGCCATTGCCTTTACCGGCGGTTTAGCCGCCGCCTCAGGCATCATGATCGTAACCACCATTGCCATGGCCGCCATGACCTTAAACCATATTGTGCTGCCGGCTTTTCAGCCCAATCCGAAAAAAGACATGTACGCTTGGCTGCTATGGATTCGTCGCTGGTTGATCGTTGCCTTGTTCGCGGCCAGTTATGGCTTTTATCGCTTTTTCGCCCAAGGTAAAGACCTAGCCGAACTGGGCATCATCGCCTTTGTGGCCACCTTGCAGTTCTTGCCCGGCGTACTAGCCGTTTTGTATTGGCCAAGTGCCAATCGTCAGGGGTTTGTCAGCGGCCTAGTGTGCGGCATGTTAGTTTGGCTGTGGGCCATGTTGCTGCCTTTATTGAACTATCAAACATTAGAATGGCTGCAGCCATTCCTACCGCCCACCTCCCATGAGAACTGGTATTTAGCGGCCACCTCTTCGGTGTTAATTAATGCAGTGGTGTTTGCTTGTGTTTCCCTGATCAGCCCAACTCGCCCCATTGAAGCCAGCGCCGCGGAAGCGTGCTCCATCGATACATTAAGTGCACCGCAGCGCAAAGAGTTGGTGAACAACAGCGCACAAGAATTCATCAGCTGTTTAAGTGAGCCTTTGGGTGAACAGGCTGCGCAACGAGAAGTGCAGCAAGCCTTGGCGGATTTAAACTTAACGGCAGAAGAAAACCGCCCCTATCAGCTGCGCCGCTTACGCAGCAAGATCGAAGTGAACCTATCAGGACTAATGGGTCCCTCTGTTGCCCATAGCTTAGTGAGCCAGTGGCTGCCTTATAAATATTCCAGTGAACTGCAAGCCAGTCATGATATTCACTTCATTGAAAAGGGCTTAGAGGCTTACCACTCTCGCTTAACCGGTCTTGCCGCTGAGTTGGATAACTTACGTCGCTTCCACCGACAAACCCTTGAATCCTTGCCTATGGGGGCCTGTAGCTTGGGCAGTGATGGTGAAATCTTAATGTGGAACAGCGCTCTGGCTGAGCAAACCCAAATCAGCGCAGAAGACGTGGTGGGCAGCAAGTTATCTAACTTGAAAGAGCCACTGCGCAGCTTGCTGTTGGACTTTATTAATGACTCCAACAGTCACCTGCACAAAAAAACCATTGAAGTAAACGGTCGCCCCCGCTGGATCAACCTGCACAAAGGGATTCTGCAAAACCCAGAAAACCACGAATACGGCGGCCTTGTGATCTTGCTTGAAGATCAAACCGATACCCAATTGCTTGAAGAAGAATTAATCCACAGCGAACGCCTAGCCTCCATTGGCCGCTTAGCAGCTGGTGTCGCCCATGAAATCGGCAACCCGATTACCGGCATAGCCTGCCTTGCCCAAGATATTAAGTACGAAACCGACAACCCGCATTTATTGGACATTGGCGAACAGATTTTAGAGCAAACTCAGCGGGTCACGCGCATTGTGCAGTCACTGGAGAACTTCTCTCATACCGGCAACCATTTGCAGCACAAAGAACAAGGACCGGTGGATATGAAAGTCTGCTCTCAAGATGCCATCGACCTATTGCAGCTTAGTGATCGTACCCATGAGATTCGCTTTGAAAATAACTGCGCCGATGACTGCATCGTTTTAGGGGATGAACAGCGTTTACAACAGGTGTTTGTTAACCTACTTAGCAATGCCCGCGATGCCAGCCCAGATAACAGCGTCATTCGCATAGAAAGCGTCATCGAGCGTCATTCCATTATTATCAAAGTCATCGATCAGGGCAGCGGTATCGACGCCGACACCATCGAACAAATCTTTGAACCCTTCTTTACCACCAAAGAAGTGGGTAAGGGCACAGGCCTAGGCTTGGCTCTGGTTTACAGCATCATTGAAGAACATTACGGCCACATCAACATTCAAAGCCCTGCCGATGAAATTCAAGGCAATGGCACCTGCGTGGTGATCAGCTTACCTCGATTCCAAGAAGAGTCGACTGCATGAACAAGGAAATACAATGACCCAGATTCTCATCGTAGAAGACGAAAAAGTCATTCGCAGCGCCTTGCGCCGCTTGTTAGAGCGTAATGAATATCAGGTGGAAGAAGCCCCCACCCTGACCGATGCCAAAGAATTCGACCTGGATCAGTTTGACTTGATCATCAGCGACCTGCGCCTGCCCGGTGGCCATGGCACCGAACTGATCGAGCTGGCCAGTAAAACCCCCGTATTGATCATGACCAGCTACGCCAGCTTAAAAAGTGCCGTGGATGCGATGAAATTGGGGGCCGTGGATTACATCGCCAAACCCTTTGATCACGATGAAATGCTCATTGCGGTTCAGCGCATTTTGAAAGAGCGCAACCTTGAGCGCCAAAACCAAGTACTTAAACAAGAAATTCAAAAGGTACACCCTACCAATGGCATCATTGGCAGCTGCCCACCCATGCAGGACCTATTTAAAAAGATCGGCAAAGTCAGCCCCACCGACGCCACCGTATTAATTTTAGGGGAATCGGGAACGGGTAAAGAGCTTGTGGCGCGCGCCATTCACGAACAAAGCCCCCGTCATGACGCGCCCATGATCAGCGTCAACTGCGCCGCCATTCCTGAAACCCTGATTGAGTCCGAACTCTTTGGCCACGAAAAAGGCGCCTTTACCGGTGCCACCTCTGTGCGCCAAGGTCTGGTGGAAGCCGCCGACGGTGGCACCCTATTCTTAGATGAAATTGGCGAACTGCCACTAGAAGCACAAGCCCGCCTATTGCGCGTACTGCAAGAAAGTGAAATTCGCCGCGTGGGCAGTGTGCAAAGCAAAAAGGTCAATGTGCGCTTAGTGGCCGCCACCCACAGAAACCTGAAGGAACTGGCCAAGAAAGGCGAGTTTCGTGAAGATTTATACTACCGCTTAAATGTTGTGGAGCTTAAATTGCCGCCGCTTCGTGAGAGAGGGGACGATGTACTGGAATTAGCACAGAAACTTCTACAACGGGCCTGTGAAAAGCTAAATCGTCCATTATTAGAATTCTCGAATCAGTGTAAGCGCGACATCAGCACATACGCATGGCCCGGTAACGTGCGTGAACTAGAGAATGCTGTCGAACGCTCGGTGATTTTAAATGACGGTGAGGCCATCAACGCCGAAGCCATGGCCATAGAAGTGGCCAGCGATGATAGGGTGCCCGCATCCATGATGGCGTCCTTACAAAAAGAAGATGCCACCCGTGAACGAGAGCCACAGGACATCAATCCCTCAGAACTTTCTTTGGATGATTACTTTCAACACTTTGTGTTAGAAAACGAAGACAAGATGACCGAAACCGAACTGGCGCAAAAACTGGGCATTAGCCGTAAAAGCTTATGGGAACGCCGCCAGCGCCTTGGAATCCCACGTAAAAAGGCAAAATAACCTGTCTAGGGCTTTTAATGATGCCTCTATCATTAAAAGCCTCATCTCAATGCTGGTGATCATTCCGAGCCCCACTCATCATCGCGAATTTGACGGATTGGCCTGCATTCACAGCAATATGTTACCTGAGCGTCAAAATGTTACCTGTCGCCCCACGACTAGGCCCTAAAGCGTCAGAAATAGTAACAGCAAACCCAGCGAAAATGCCCCCACAAAGACAAATTAACGCTAAGTCATTGTTTTAATAGACTTTTATTTTTATGGCACACGCCATGCAATAGACACAACAAGTCACATTAATGCACCAATAAATATAACAAAGCATTAATGATTGATGCCTAAGCAGTCAAAATAAAAATAAAAATCGCCACTTACGCATCGAGCCACTAATAAAAATAAAAACAGGCATCTGAAGCGGATTGCTTTGGGTTTGCCCGCCAAAAGCGGGACAAGCCTAAAGCAATTTGCTTGATTTATTGCAGATCAGCACACCAACCCCACTTACGACCACCCGGTCTCCACCAGCCTTCAACCAAATGGTCGATATTTTGACCGTTTATTGACCACCTTTGAGGCTTTCACCTAAATAACTGATTTTATTCATGCCTGAGCGCCTGACTTATATAAGCAGACCCAACATTAAGACAAAGATTCCCTTATTTTTTAGACGGTGTGCGTCAAGTTGTTACCGGCGTTACCCAAGTGCCCAAATTGAGCCAATTAAAGGTGGTGCTAGGTAACAAACCTCTGACAGAGTATGGGGTAGCAATTAAAGAAAACTCCTAAGCTATTGATTTTAAAGGGATTTTAAAAACTGGCACGGCAAATGCTTTATTAGGGACACTTAGCGACATCCACACAAATAAAAATAACAAAGTGGAGCCGCACATAGCTTTAAATAGACAACAATAAAAATAAAAAAGTCATTTTAAAGTTGTGGGCCAAAATAATTAAAATAACAGGCCAGACAGAATTCGTGTTCTGAGTGTTTAGTGACCCATTATTAAAATAACAACAAGGGCGCACCAGATACCCAAAACACAATTCGACACTAATAATAATAAAAATAATAAAACACTCGAATCGAATCCCGGGCAGCACTAATAACAATAACAAAGCTGCCCTCGACATTTTTCTTTTACCCTCGATTTTTTACCCGTAATTACCCCAGAACACAGGCTAAACCCCTACTATTGTTGCGTTTGTGCTTAACTTCTGTACACTCCCAACTCCTAAAAAACCAGCTAACGGCTTAAAATTATTATTATTTTGCTATCCCATTCCCATCAATTACGCTTTCAATTTGACCATGTTTAAACGTCTTATTTCCAAACTCAAGAAATCAACAGCCGTATCTGATGGGCAAGTGCAAATCATTGCACGCAATGACCACAATATTAGCCGCGATAACATCAGCGAGAATGCACTTAAAGTGCTATACCGCTTGAAGAAATCAGGCTTTGAAGCCTATCTAGTGGGCGGTGGCGTACGCGACTTACTACTAGGAATGAATCCAAAAGATTTTGATGTGGCAACCAATGCCAGCCCAGAACAAGTCAACAAGCTGTTTCGTAACTCTCGCCTAATTGGCCGCCGCTTTCGCCTCGTGCACGTGGTGTATGGTCGCGATGTAATCGAAGTGGCCACATTACGCGGCCATCACGATAACGCCGAAGGCAAACAGCAATCGAAAACCAGCGACTCCGGCATGTTATTACGTGACAACGTATACGGCACCATCGATGAAGATGCAGTGCGCCGCGACTTCACCATTAATGCCTTGTATTACGACATTAAAGATTTCTCCGTACGCAGCTACGAGGGCGGCATTCAAGATATTAAGCGCCGCAACATCCGCTTAATTGGCGACCCAGAAACCCGCTACCGCGAAGACCCGGTGCGCATGCTGCGTGCCGTGCGCTTTGCCGCCAAGCTCGATTTTAAAATTGCATCCAAAACAGCCGCGCCTATTAATGATTTAGCGCATCTGATGGCCGATGTACCTGCTGCTCGATTATTCGACGAAGTCCTCAAGCTATTTATGGCGGGCTACGCCGAGCGCACGTTTGAGCTATTAGAGCAGTACGGCTTGTTTGCGCAGCTGTTCCCCCATTCACAGCAATGCATCGAAGAGAATGATTTTTATCGTCGCCTAGTGATTCAAGCCCTAGCCAATAGTGATGAACGAGTTGCACAAGGGAAAACTTTAACCCCTGCATTTTTGTTCTCAGTCTTCTTATGGCCCTGCGTGTTGGAATCCCAAAAGACATTCGAAAAACAAGGCATGCCGCCTGCGGCCGCTTATCATCAGGCCACCAGCCAGGTATTGAGCAACCAACAGGCGCATACTGCGATTCCTCGACGTTTCACCGATGTGGTACGTAACATTTGGGATATGCAGCGCCGCCTAGAGCGCCGAGTGAAGAAACACCTAGAAAGCATCCTGACTCACCCTAAATTCCGTGCAGCATATGACTTCTTATTGCTACGTGAACAAGCAGGCGAGCAACTCGCTGGCGCGGGTAAATGGTGGACGCAATATCAGCGTGATAACGCTCACTTAGTTCAGCAAGCCAAACAACAGCATCAAGATCGTGAGCGTAGCCGTGAACGCAAACCACGATCGGACCGTCGCCCTAGACGCCGTAACGACTCAACCAGCTAGGTTATCACCATGAAAGCCTGGATCGATATATACATAGGTCTAGGCAGTAATCTAGACCAGCCGTTACAGCATGTTGAGCAAGCCTTTGCAGAGCTTGCTCAGCACAAGCATTTACGTCACGCCCGAATCAGCCCCATTTATCAAAGCAAGCCGGTTGGTCCACAAGACCAGCCCGACTTCATCAATGCCGTTGCCCACTGCCAAACCCAACTTGGCCCCCATGACGTACTCGATCTTTTGCAATCCATTGAGAACAGCCATGGCCGCAAACGCATACGGCATTGGGGGGAGCGCAGTCTGGACTTGGACCTACTACTATTCGGTAACGCCGAAATTCACACTCCAAGACTCACTGTTCCCCATGCGCATATGCATGAAAGGGGTTTTGTGTTGTACCCTTTGGCTGATTTGGTCCCTAAATTATGCTTTGATAATGGTTTGGATTTCAGCCGTTACTTGAGCCAGGTAAGCTTTGACCTTGAGCCTGTGATAAAAGGCATTTGACTTAGTCCGTCCAGATCTGGACTATACGCCCCATATTAAAACAGTGAGCCCGTTTATGAGTAAAACCACCATTAACACCCTGCACCAGTGTAAGCGCAACAAGGAAAAATTCACCGTAGTCACCGCCTACGATGCAACCTTTGCACACTTGGCCAGTGCAGCAGGCATCGATGTGTTATTGGTTGGCGACTCACTCGGCATGGTCTTGCAAGGTCAAGACAGCACCGTACCCGTGACCTTGGAGCACATGTGTTACCACACAGCAGCCGTGAAGCAAGGGAATCAGGGCGCGCTGCTTATGGCCGACATGCCCTACATGACCTACGCCACCACGGAGCAAGCCATCGCTTGCGCGGCTGAGCTTATGCAAGCTGGCGCTGAAATGGTGAAATTAGAAGGTGGCGCATGGCTTGTGGATACCGTCGCGGCCATGAGCGAGCGTGGTATTCCGGTGTGTGCACACCTTGGTCTAACACCTCAGTATGTGCATAAACTGGGTGGCTATAAGGTTCAAGGCCGTGAAGACGCGGCCGCTGAACAAATGATCGCTGACGCGAAGGCCATGGAAGCCGCCGGTGCCGATGTTCTTTTATTAGAATGTGTGCCAAGCGAGCTGGCGAAAAAGCTAACTGAAAGCGTTAACGTGCCTGTGATCGGCATCGGCGCAGGCAATGATACCGACGGCCAAGTATTGGTATGTTATGACATGCTGGGCATGAACCCTGGCCACATTCCAAAGTTCGTTAAAAATTATATGGTTGATGGTCGCACGATCCAAGAAGCATTCGCAGCCTATAACGAAGAAGTAAAACAAGGCACCTTCCCAGGGCCTGAACATGGATTTAAAGCATGAAGACCGTAGAAACCATTGTCGAGTTACAAGCTGAAATTAAAGCGGCCCGTGATGCGGGTAAACGCATTGGCTTTGTACCCACCATGGGCAACCTGCACGAAGGGCACATGATTCTAGTGGATCAAGCCTCTGAAGAATGTGACTTTGTCGTGGCGAGTATTTTTATTAACCCACTGCAATTCAATGACATTGATGACCTGGGCCGTTACCCGCGTACACTTGCCGCGGACCAAGAGCACCTTCGTGATCGCGATTGCGACCTCTTATTCTTCCCATCCGTCGATGAGATGTACCCCCATGGCCAAGACGCACAGACCACCATTAGTGTGCCTGTGGTGAGCGAAGGTCTTTGCGGCGACTCACGCCCTGGTCACTTCGACGGCGTCGCGACTGTGGTCAGCAAGCTGTTTCATATGGTGCAACCGGATGCCGCTTTCTTTGGCGAAAAAGACTTTCAGCAGTTAGCCGTGATTCGTAAAATGGTTGATGATTTAAATCTGCCATTTGATGTTGTCGGTGTCCCGACGTGTCGTGAAGAGAATGGCTTGGCCATGAGTTCACGTAACAACTATCTTACTGAAGAAGAGAAAATTAACGCCGGCCATATCTATCGCGTACTCAACGAGATACGCAGCAAAATTGAAGCAGGGGAGAAAAACTTTGCAGAGATTTGTGTGCTTGCGAAGCAAGAACTGGTGAGCCATGGCTTTACACCGGACTACGTTGAAGTAAGAGAAGCGAACACGCTCCGCCCTGCCATCGAAACCGACAGCGACATGGTGGTATTGGCTGCCGCTATTTTGGGTAAAGCCCGTTTAATCGATAATCTGCGCGTCAACTTACCCCAGTAGCGATTCCTCCTGTATGCCTGAAGCATGTTTGAATCAACAAAGTGCTTCGGGCATACTGCGCCTCCTCTAGCATTGAGCCTCGAGACAAGTTTGGTTTGGATCGTTTGAGCTCATAGATTCACATTCGTTTTACAAGGTTGTAAATATGCTATCTACCATGCTTAAAGCTAAGCTGCATCAAGCTCGCGTCACTCACGCGGTATTAGAATATGAAGGTTCATGTGCCATCGACGGCAATTTATTAGACATGGCCGGTATCTTTGAAAACGAACAAATCCAAATTTATAACATTGAAAATGGCCAGCGCTTTACCACCTACGCCATCCGTGGTGAAGAAGGCAGCGGTATCATCTCTGTTAATGGTGCCGCGGCACATTTAGCGGAAGTCGGCCAGCGTGTGATTATCTGCGCTTATTCAGGTTACAGTGATGAAGAGCTGACACACTATAAGCCTCGCCTCATTTACTTGTCTGACGGCAATGAAGTGAGCCACACTTCCAACGCCATCCCTGTACAAGTGGCGTAAGACAAAATACCGCCTAAAAGCCCACATTTCATGTGGGTTTTTTCATGATTTATTTATGACATTTCTTGCCAAAAACTTGCCTGCCTTGGTTTTTTTGACTAAACCCAATAGGTGGATTGCGCTCAGCGCCAAGGATACCTATGGCAATTTTCAAACGATTATCACTTAAGTACAAAATCTTCAGCATCGCGCTTATCAGCGCCTTGGGGTTTGCAAGCTATGTGGCGTATCACTTTGATGCCACACAGACGAATGACCAGCGACTTGAACGCATCCAAGTGGTGAATTACCCCATTTTAGAGAAGGTGGGCGTTATCTGGTTAGAGCTCTTTGCTGCCCGTTCAGCCTTGCAAGATGCCATATCTGAAAGTGAAACAAGCCTCATCACTCAAGCCAAAAACCATCAAAAAACCATTGAAGAATTACTGCTAACCATTGAGACCCTTGCCCCGCAATACCAAACCAACACTCAAACCTTGAAGGGCCAGTTAAAAACATACATTGATACCGCCAGTAAGCTCACCCTTGGCCTGATCAATGGTGAAATGGAACTTGGAAATATGCGCCAGCTTGCGCAAAAGATGAACCAAGATTACACAGCATTTAGTACATCCCTTAAAGCCTTTCGTACTCAAGCCCATGAAGACTTTGCGCAACGGCTTGATCAAGCTAAGAAAGACAGCCAGCTGTCATTAACAACCGGTATGATCATCGCCTGTGTGATTGTCTTACTCATTTGTATTGGCTCATTGGTTATTGCCAACAGCATTACCTCTAACTTATTTAAAATTATCCGCGAGCTTGAAGTCATGGCCACCGG
Organism: Bermanella sp.; assembly: GCA_051277445.1. Taxonomy (GTDB): domain Bacteria; phylum Pseudomonadota; class Gammaproteobacteria; order Pseudomonadales; family Oceanobacteraceae; genus Bermanella. The sequence goes on from JBNMQC010000006.1 coordinate 15,809, forward strand.
TAAAGGGGATTTAACCGTCCGTCTTGAAACCAAGGCGCAAGATGAAATTGGCACCTTGGTCAATCGCTTTAATGCTTTTGCCACACACTTACAGTTAATGATTAAAGTACTGGCAAACCTTGCATTAGGCGTCACACAAAGCACCGAAGATGTCAGAAGAATCGCTCAGCACACCCATGAAGGCATCGAAAACCAACAAAGTGAAATTCAGCAAGTGGCCACGGCGATTACACAGATGGCTCAGACTTCTATGGAAGTCTCCAGTAATGCAGGGCAAGCTTCACAAGCAACTCAACAGGCCAATGATGAATCCCAGTCGAGCCAGCAAGTCGTGCAACAAAATATTCAAGGGATCAGCACACTGGCGGGTAACATCGAAAACGCACAAACGGTTATTCAAGCCCTCGCCAATGAAGTGGAGCAAATTGCCACCGCCTCTCAAGACATCGGTAACATTGCCGAACAAACCAATTTACTGGCCCTTAACGCAGCCATAGAAGCCGCTCGCGCAGGAGAGCAAGGCCGAGGGTTCGCTGTAGTGGCCGATGAAGTTAGGACTCTAGCGGGACGCACCGCCGCAAGTACCGCAGAAATTGGCAACATCATTCAACGTCTATTGAATAACGCAACCCAAGCGGTTGATGTGATGGAAGCCTCGAAAAATCAAGCAGAAGAAGCGGTAAACCAATCTAAAAATACCGGTCTGTCACTGCAAACTATTTTGAAATCCATCAATACCATTCATCAAATGAATCAATTGGTAACATCCTCAGCACAAGAACAAAGCACAGTGGCTGATGAAGTCAGTGAGAACATCGTACGCATCAATAGTTTCTCAGAACAAACTGTAGACGACGCACAATCCACAGCAAAAGCGACGCAAAAACTCAGTGAGCAAGCTGAGCAATTGAAAGCCATCGTTAATGAATTCAAGGTATAATATTCGCCCTATTTCTTAATCAGTGCGAATAACTAAATGCCTAACACGGTTCTTGCCAGTCATTTTCATGCTGTCGGGTTTAGCAATTTCACCCTCACCTTGCTTGACCAGCGCCAGCTCCCTCATCAAGAAACGTACCTGACTTACACCAATTCCCACGCCGTCGCTGATGCCATTACCGATATGGTGGTTCGCGGCGCGCCTGCCATTGGTATCACAGCAGCCTATGCGGTTGTATTGGCCGCCAACGCTCAGCGCGAACATTTACAGCTTAAGCTTGAAACCGCCATTGAGCAGCTCGCAAGCTCACGCCCCACCGCCATCAATTTATTTTGGGCATTGGATAAAATGAAGGCCGTGCTTAAGCAAAATCAAAACAAGTCTGTGGACGATCAAATTCACGCCTTACTCATACAAGCGCAACACATTCACCAACAAGATGTACTCGACAACCATCGTATGGGGGAATTAGGTGCCCGTTTAATTGAACAAACCAGTCAGGTTTACACCCACTGCAATGCTGGCGCGTTAGCCACAGGCGGTTATGGCACAGCGCTGGGGGTAATTCGCAGCGGCTTTGCGCAAAACAAAATTTCACACGTCTATGCAGGTGAAACCCGACCTTGGCTACAAGGTGCGCGCTTAACCGCGTGGGAACTCATGCAAGATAACATTCCCGTTAGCCTCAGCAGTGAAGGGGCCGCAGGTCAGTTACTGCGCCAAGGACACATTCATTGGATGATCGTGGGCGCTGATCGCATTGCAGCTAACGGTGATGTTGCCAATAAAATTGGCACCTATAACCTAGCTGTACTGGCAAAACATCATAATGTGAAATTTATGGTGGTCGCACCCACCTCCACATTTGATTTAACCATCGAGCATGGTGACGATATCCCTATTGAAGATCGGCCAGCCAGTGAAGTCACGCACATGCAAGGCGCCCCCATCGCACCGCATAACTGTGCGGCTATTAACCCGTCCTTTGATGTCACCCCCAATGAATTAGTGGATGTTATTATCTGTGAGAAAGGAATTCTTAGAGCGCCTTTCAGTGCCAGTATTTCTCAATTACTATCGGACCAAACACAGGGCATTGTTTATGAGTAACACAATCTACAAGAAGCGCTCGATGCAAAGAATGACCACTTTTACATTTTTATTCGCCTTGTCTTGGCTAACGTTTAGTGATGAAAGCCTTCCAGCTGATAAGCCACACAATGACACACAAGTTGAAACCGAGAACTTGAGCAATAAAGAATTACGCCAAATGTCTTTACCGACCATCTCCGAGGATGTTGAAGGCGAACCTGAAATAGAAAGTGAAAAAGCCCTCACTCAAGTCATTGAGCGCAAACAAATATTAGAAGAAAAAGCGATCAAGATTCCCTTTGTAATCTTACCCCACAGGCCCAATTACATTATGCCTGTGTCCTATACTCAATCTCCCCATGATGATGAAATCAAAGAAGCGCTTGGTGACTCTTGGCCAGGCTACAGCAATGTCGAAGCCATGTTCCAAATCAGTTTAAAATATCAAGTCCATCAATTTGATAAAGAAAATAAAAATAGACTGTATGTGGCCTATACCAACAAATCGTTTTGGCAGGTGTACAGCGAGAAAATTTCTCGCCCCTTTCGTGAGACCAATCATGAGCCGGAATTATTTTTACAACTGACCCCAAACTGGGGCTACATAAATCAGGTGACACTGTCGCTTAACCATCAAAGTAATGGTCAGTTTCAAAGGTTTTCTCGTAGCTGGAATCGAATCATTGCCGGCTTCTATCATCGAAGCGGCAGCAGTGTATACGGGCTTGAACCTTGGTGGCGTATACCCGAAACCGACAAGGCTGACCCAAATGATCCTACCGATAACGACAACCCTGACATTCATAAATATCTGGGATATGGCAGTTTCATTTGGTACAAAAAAGTCGGCCAAGAATCGCTTCTGTTTCGTTTTGGAAACAACTTAAACCCTGATGAAAATCGCGGTTGGGGCGAGCTAGAATTTACCTTCCCCCTTGGCAGACGCTTTTTAGGCTTCGTTCAATACTATGAAGGCTATGGTCACAGTCTCATTGAATACAACCAATATCAACGACGCATAGGCATTGGCCTTAAAATTTCGGATTACCTATAAGCTAGGATAATCTCCGGTTTTTGGTTACAGTAACGCCCATATTTTTATCTGCACATGGTTCATTGTGCAGGCTTTTGGAGACAAGTATGAAAGAAGTCGTCATCGTAGCCGCCGGTCGCAGTGCCATCGGCGCGTTTCAAGGTAGCCTATCTCAACTGAGCGCAGTGGAATTAGGCACGCAGGTCATTAAAGGCGTAATTGCTCGCTCTGGCGTCAATGCTGAGTTAATTGATGAAGTCATCTTTGGGCAAGTACTCACTGCAGGCCAAGGTCAAAATCCGGCGCGCCAAAGTGCCATTCATGCAGGTCTTGCAACTCATACCCCTGCCATGACCATCAACAAGGTGTGTGGCTCGGCTCTAAAAGCGGTTCACCTGGGCTCTCAAGCCATTGCCAATGGCGATGCTGATTTCATCATTGCCGGTGGCCAAGAAAGCATGTCTAACTCAGCCCACGTTATGCCAAATTCACGTACCGGTCAGCGTATGGGCCCGATCACCATGGTCGACACCATGATCAAAGACGGCCTTTGGGATGCTTTCAACGATTACCACATGGGTATCACCGCTGAAAATCTTGCTGAAAAATACGACATTAGCCGCGAAGCTCAAGATGCATTTGCCGCAGCCAGCCAACAAAAAGCCGTGGCTGCTCAAGAAGCGGGTAAATTTGACGATGAAATCATTGCCATCAACATCCCACAACGTAAAGGCGATGATGTGGTTGTGGATAAAGACGAATGCCCACGGGCAGGCACCACCGCTGAAAAACTAGCGGGTATGCGCCCTGCATTTAAAAAAGACGGCTCCGTCACCGCCGCCAATGCATCCTCTTTAAATGATGGTGCCGCCGCCGTCATGCTAACCAGCAAAGAGAAAGCAGAAGAACTTGGGTTAACCGTTTTGGCGACCATTAAAGGCTATGCCAACGCTGGCGTTGATCCTAGCATCATGGGCATAGGCCCTGTGAGCGCCACCAAGCGCTGTCTTGCTAAAGCAGGCTGGGAATTAAACGACGTGGATTTAATCGAAGCCAATGAAGCCTTCGCCGTTCAGTCTTTGTCTGTGGGTAAAGAACTGCAATGGGATAGCGAAAAGGTTAATGTGAATGGCGGCGCCATTGCACTTGGTCACCCAATTGGTGCATCGGGCTGTCGTGTATTGGTTACCTTGATTCATGAAATGCAAAAACGCGATGTTAAGAAAGGCTTAGCCACCTTGTGTATTGGTGGCGGCATGGGTGTGAGCATTGCGATCGAACGCTAACGCTGTTTGAGTGGTAAGCGTGTAATAAAAAAGCCAAGTAATGTCTTACTTGGCTTTTTTTATTCTTCATATTTCAAGCGATCAATGCACAACAGTGCCTGTATCGGGTTCAACATTACCAAACTCAGCGGGCAACAAACTGTGCTTATTGACCACTAAGGTGTCATAGACTTCAAGGTCGATGTTTTTTTCAGGCACCACCAGCGGCTCCAATAAAACACATACGGCTTCTATGCTATCTAGTTCCGCAATGATGCAGCTTTTGAAACCATCCAGGGTATGAATCGCAGCAAGCTCACCAATGTCGGTTTCACACAAAACGGCTGCTAAGTCTTCTGCCAAAACTTCATCCGCATCGAGGGGCTCAATAAAATGAGCAGCTGCCACCATATGCAAAATATCAATAATTTCAGGGTCGGCTAGATCAAATTTTTCGGGACGTTCGTCTTCAGATAAGACTTTTTCAACGAGCGCGTGGAATAAATCGAGGTCTTCATCGGTCCAGCTTATATCCATCTTACTACTATGGGGGCTGGGTATGTCGGTTGCTAAAAGAATTTCATGGGTAGACTGTGCATCCATCTCGGGCATCACGACGTTTACCTGCTCGGTACCTGTGCCTGCCATGTCGGCTAAGCGCCACTTTAAAGCGTGTTTAACTGCCTGTGTCATAGTCGGCCTCCATTCATCATATTTGCCGCAGTGCACTGCATGTATTACCAAATTTTATTACTGACGACAGACGCTAGGTCTATCGGCTAGGCCCTCTTGATAAAGTAACAGGATCCTCCAACTGTCATACTTAATACCTATAATTCAGCCTATAACAGGTTCTCTTGTTAGTATAGTGGTATATTAGACTTATCGATTATTGATCTGACGTACTCTCCTCCCTAAGGCATTTACCATATGGTTCAAAATTCAATTAAGTCTTTGTTTTTATTTGTATTATTTGTTGCTCTAAGTGCCTGCTCAAGTTTACCCGAACAGAAAAATATTCAGTTACGTGCCGAACAGGCGACGCAAAAGAGCAGTCAATCCACTCAATTCATGCTGCAAAAAGCCAAAGCCAAACTGCAAAAATCCCACACTGAATCTTTAGCATTTTATGCGCCAACTTATCTAGAGCAAGCGCAACAGGCCTATGAAAAAGCCAACAAGCTGTATCTAGAAAAAGAATCCTCTGATGCAATAAAGCTCTACGCACAACGCAGTATTGAGTGGGTTGAAGCGGGGCTGCGTAACAAAAAGATGGTGAAGGAATACTTATCCGCAAGTCTTGCTAACCGCACAGTATTAATTGAACTAGACGCCGTGAAGTACTTCCCTGAGGCATACCAAAAAATAGAAGCGAAGCATTTAGAGTTAATCAAGCAAGTAGAAATGCGCAAAGAAATCGACGCTCAAAAACGTGAAAAAGACCTGCTATCGGATATGCGCGCACTGGAAGTGGCAACCATTGGCCAAGTCCATTTAAGCCAGTCTTATCAAATGCTCAACCAAGCCAAGACCATGGGTGCTGAAAAAAATCTTCCTGCCACTTACCAATCCGCTTTTTCTCAATTAAAAAAGTCAGAAGCTTTCATTCAGCAAAATCCAAGGGATGCCGCCAATATCCGTGGCTTAGCAAAAGACAGCTTATTCACCACTGAGCGTCTATTTTCCCTTGCCCGTCTGGCCCATAAGATCCAACAGAACAAAGAAAGTAAACTGGAAGACCTCATCCTAGAACAAGAAGCGCTGTTTCAAAACATTGCCCAGTCATTGAACTATAAAGATATCCGCAATCTATCTTTGCAGGATCAAAGTTTATTACTCAGCCAGTACGCCAAAAAGCTCACATCCAGCCGATACGCCAAAGTACAACCTGAAAGCAATAAAGAAGAATTAGAAAAGTGGAAACGCAAAGTGGTTTTACTACAAGCAGAAATCAGACGCCTAGAAAAATAACGGTGTTAACGCCACTCATCAGGCCAAAACAAAAAAGCCACTTAAGATAAAGTGGCTTTTGGCAACAATCGTAGTTAACGCATTTGATTAAGCAGATCCATGCGCGACTCAATCATGGTTCGATAGGTTTTCATTAAACTAAAACGGTGAGGGGCATCTTCAACCTGTAATCTTGACAGTTGAGATTCTAGTTTTTCGATCTCAGCTTCTAAACGAGCAATAATGTCATCGTTGCTGCCATCACCCCGTAAGCGGTAACCGTCTTGTGCCATTGAGCTGCTCTCCCTTGCTAAATTGTCCACACTTGACTCCTTACTAGTGCGTCTTACATCAACCAGGCTCCAAAAAAGCCGTGTTCATAATGGCCATTCTAGCAGGTTTTTTTGTGATGCCTATCCCATTTATCAACATATAGTGTAAGACATTGCCGACAAGGCAACTTGAAGTATCCCAAGGTAAAACTGGGCAGAAACTGCACATTTGTTTATAATGCGCGCCCCTAATACATAGCATGAGTGGTCTAATCCGTGGCGAAAAAGTTGTTCATTAAAACCCATGGCTGCCAAATGAATGAGTACGATAGCTCCCGCATGGCCGATTTGCTGGGTGATACGCACGCTATGGAGATCACGGATAACGAAGCAGAAGCGGATGTCATCCTGCTCAATACCTGCTCGATCCGTGAAAAAGCCCAAGAAAAAGTCTTCCACCAGCTAGGTCGCTGGAACAAGCTAAAGAAAAAGAACCCCAATCTTATTATTGGCGTGGGCGGTTGTGTGGCCAGCCAAGAAGGTGAGGCGATTCGTAAACGCGCCCCACAAGTAGACATGATTTTTGGCCCGCAAACTCTGCACAAGCTGCCTGAGTTTGTGGATGCCAGCAGCAAAGATAACCGCATCCCCGTAATGGACGTGACCTTCCCTGAAATCGAGAAGTTCGACCACCTACCCGCCCCTAAAGTGGACGGTGGCAGCGCCTTCCTCTCTATCATGGAAGGGTGCAGTAAGTACTGTACCTTCTGCGTGGTGCCTTACACCCGTGGCGAAGAAGTGAGCCGTCCGTTTAACGACGTTATGAAAGAAGTCCATCAACTTGCGGATCAAGGCGTACGCGAGATCAACCTGCTTGGCCAAAACGTGAACTGCTACGAAGGCCAAACCGATGATGGCGACATCATGGATTTAGCCGAGCTGATCAACCACGTGGCAGAAGTAGACGGCATTGACCGCATTCGTTTTACTACGTCTAACCCACTGGAGTTCACCGACAGCCTGATCCAAGCCTTTGCTGAAGTACCCGAGCTGGTTAGCCACTTACATCTACCTGTGCAAAGCGGCTCTAACAAGATCTTAGCGGCCATGAAGCGTGGCCACGAAGTGGATATGTACATCGATAAGATCAAGCGTATCAAGCAAGTACGCCCTGATATCAGTATCAGCTCTGACTTTATTGTGGGCTTCCCGGGTGAAACCGATGAAGACTTCCAAGACACCATGAATCTGATTCATGAAATTGGCTTCGATACCTCGTTTAGCTTTGTTTACAGCAAGCGCCCAGGCACGCCAGCCTCTGAACTAGAAGATGACACACCAGAAGATGTGAAGAAAAAGCGCTTGGCCATTCTACAAGACCGTATCATCCAGAATGCCCAGCAAATTGGCCGTCGCATGGTAGGGAAAGTGGAGACCATCTTGGTGGTCAGTGTCTCCAACAAAGACCCCGGTAAGCTCATGGGCCGCTCTGAAAATAACCGTTCCGTGTATTTTCACAGTGACGACCACAGTTTGATCGGAAAATTTGTTAAAGTGAAAATCGAAGAGGCCTATACTAATAGCCTTTATGGACACGCACTCCTTGAAGAAGGCGTGTTCTAATTCATATTAAAACAGGGAACACCTGACTGAATGACAACCGCCAGCGCTGAAAAGCTCCACACCGCACAAGCTGAATTCTATTTAGAACCAGACGACTCACGTCGTCTGGCCAACTTGTGCGGCGACCTTGATAGCCATATCAAACAAATCGCCAGCCACTTCCAGATCCGTATCTTTAATCGCGGCAACCACTTTAAGCTAGCCGGTGAAGCCAAAGGCGTGGATCACGCAAGCCAAATCATTCAACGCCTATACCGTGAAACCCATAACGGTACAGAGGTACGCAAAGACTTGATTCACTTGCTGCTGCAAGAGGCGGATATCGAAATCGCCTACCAAAAAGATCACAACGAAGGGGCGCACAAGCCCATCGTTATTCGTACTCCCAAGCTTATTATTAAGCCCCGTGGCCCTAATCAGCAAAAGTACGTTCGCACCATTCACGATCACGATGTGAACTTTGGTATTGGCCCAGCCGGTACCGGTAAAACCTACCTGGCCGTAGCCTGCGCCGTTGAAGCGCTATTGCGCGATGATGTGCAAAAAATTCTATTGGTGCGCCCTGCGGTTGAAGCCGGTGAAAAATTAGGGTTCTTGCCAGGTGATTTAGCGCAAAAAATCGACCCATACCTGCGCCCTTTATATGATGCGCTGCATGACATGCTGGGCTATGAGCAAGTCATCAAGTTGCAAGAGCGTAATGTCATTGAGATCGCCCCACTGGCATACATGCGCGGCCGTACATTAAGCAATGCCTACGTCATTTTAGATGAAAGCCAAAACACCACTCCAGAACAAATGAAGATGTTCTTAACCCGTATTGGTTTTGGCTCTAAAGCGGTGATTACCGGTGACATCACTCAGGTGGACTTGCCCCGCGGCACGCGCTCAGGCTTGGGCCACATCATTAACATCCTAAAAGACGTGGAAGGCATTGGCTTTACCCACTTTGCTAACAAAGATGTGGTGCGACACCCGCTTGTGCAACGCATAGTGGATGCCTACGACGCCCACGATGCCAAAGAGGCCGCTCGAAAAGAAGCCGCTGAGCAGGCTAAAAAGGACGCATCCCATGATTGATGTGGATATCCAGCTTGCCAGTGAACACGCGCCGGTCCCCAGTGAAGAAAAGCTTATTAAGTGGACTCAGAATGCCTTGGCGGATTTTAAGCAAGATGCCGAACTGAGCATCCGCCTTGTGGATAACGAAGAAAGCCAGCAACTCAACAGTGAGTATCGTGGCAAAGATAAGCCAACGAATGTGCTGTCCTTCCCGTTTGAAGTCCCCCCTGAGCTGGTGGGCATGGATGAGGTTGGCGATCTGATCGGCGATCTGGTCATTTGCGTGCCCGTCGTGGCGGCAGAGGCCCACCTGCAAAATAAGACATTTAGCGACCATTTTGCTCATATGGTCACACACGGCTGCTTGCATTTATTAGGTTACGACCATATAAAGGATGAAGAAGCCGAGATCATGGAAAACCTTGAACGGCAAATACTAGCGCGTCTAGATATCGCTGACCCTTATTTCATCACTGATTGATATAATGAACGAAGACCGACCGAGAAAGTCCCTGTTTACCTGGCTAGAGAGTTTACGCCTATTCTCAGGGGACCCAAAAAGCCGAAACGAGATCAAACACATCCTTCGCGAAGCGGAAGAGCGCCAGCTAGTCGATAGCGACGCACTGTCCATCATGGAGGGCGCGATTCAAGTGGCGGACATGCAAGTCCGTGAGATCATGATTCCTCGCTCACAAATGGCATTCGTCAATGCCGATCAAAAACCCAAAGATTTCTTGCCGTTAATCATCGAAAGTGCCCACTCTCGTTTCCCTGTATTAGGTGAAAACGACGACGAAGTACTCGGTATATTATTAGCAAAAGACCTACTGGGCCTGGTGCTTGAACAAGACACGGATTACTTCCGAATTAAAGAGATTCTTCGTCCGGTAACCTTTGTACCTGAGAGCAAGCGCCTCAATGTGTTGCTTAAAGAGTTCCGCGCCACGCGCAATCACATGGCCATTGTCATTGATGAATACGGCGGCATTGCCGGTCTTGTTACCATCGAGGACGTGCTGGAACAAATTGTCGGCGACATTGAAGACGAACACGACTTTGATGAAGAAGACACCTTCATCAAGCAAGTGGACGATGACACCTACATGGTCAAAGCCCTTACGCCAATCCAAGACTTTAATGAAAGCTTTAGTACCACCTTTGAAGACTTCGAATTCGACACCATCGGCGGTATCGTCATGGGTAAATTCGGTCGCCTTCCAGACTGCGATGAAACCATCCTCATCGGCCAATATGAATTTAAAGTGGTCAACGGTAACAGCCGCCAGATCCATTTATTACAAGTCACAAAAACCAAACAAGAAGAATAATTTACATGGGTTTTGATACAGCATGGATGAAACGGCCTGGGTACCTAGGCCATTTTTTTGCGCTCATCATCGGCGCACTTTTACCCTTTAGCTTTGCCCCGTACGACTTCTGGCCGGTGCAAATTGTCTCCATCGCCCTTCTTTATTTAACACTGAAATCCCTTTCTCCCAAGCAAGCCCTTTGGCGTGGTTGGTGGTATGGCCTTGGGGTGTTCGCCTCAGGAGTGAGCTGGGTATACGTCAGCATACATGTCTACAGCCACACACCTGCGCCTTTGGCGTTCTTGATGACGTTACTGTTTGTGGCGGGCCTTGCTTGGTTCTTTGCATTAATGACCTACAGCTACCAAAAGTGGTTCAGCACTCACACCTTACCTTTTGTGAGCTTTGCCGTTATCTGGGTATTGTTTGAATGGCTACGCAGCTGGTTATTGGGCGGCTTTCCTTGGTTATTCTTAGGGGATGCACACATTGATACCCCACTTTCAGGCTTTGCCCCTGTTCTGGGTGTTTACAGTATTGGCTTTATCATGGCGCTGAGCGCCGCCTTTTTAGTGGATTGGCGGTGGAAAACTCAATATAAATCTGGCGCAGCGTTGTTGCTGAGCCCTTGGTTAGTGGGCTTCATTTTTAGCCAGATCAGCTGGACACAACCGGCTGAAGACGGTGAAATTAACGTCGTGGCCATTCAAGGCAACATCAGCCAAGAGCGAAAATGGCTGCCTGAGGAAATTTACCCCACGTTAGAGAAATACCGTGTGGCCAGTGAACAGCACTGGGACGCTGATTTAATCCTATGGCCTGAAACCGCCATCACCGTTTTGCATCATCAAGCCAAAGAGTACCTGAAGTACTTAAACACCGAAGGTAAAAAGCATCAAACCTCGGTTATCACAGGCTTGCCTTATCAGCAAAATCAAACGGAAGCCTCGCCAGGTGCCTATCACAACAGCATTTTGGCTCTGGGAGAAAGCAGCGGCTTATACCATAAGCAAAAGCTTGTGCCATTTGGTGAGTACGTGCCGATCCCACAAAGCTGGCGTGGTCTATTAAGCTTTTTTAACATCCCCATGTCTGATTTTTTAGCAGGCGATACTGACCAAGACCCGATACATGTCAGCAGTGAAAACGTGACTTATGATATTGCGCCCTTTATTTGCTATGACATCGTCTATCCAGACCATGTGGCCAATTTCGCAAAAGACACCGGCCTGCTCATTACCATCAGTAATGACGCTTGGTTTGGCCATAGCATTGGCCCCTTACAGCACTTTGCCATTGCCCGCATGCGCGCGTTAGAAAATGGCCGCTATCTGTTGCGCAGTACCAATACTGGCATCACCGCACTAATTGACAACAAAGGCCAGGTGGTCGCCCGTTTGCCGCAATTTGAATACGGTGAGTTAAGCGCACAAGCGAACGTCATGACCGGCAATACGCCGTTTAATGTATGGCGTAGCTGGCCAATACTCATTGTCAGCTGGCTGACGTTATTACTCATTCGCTTGCGCCCATCTCGCTATTGGCCATTGAAACCAAGCCAAGAGCAGGCCTAACAGAATAGGCATAAAAAAACGCCCATAAAGACGGCTTTATGGGCGTTTTTTTGTCTGTAATATCAACTAGTTAAGCTGCAACCGCACGATTTCATTGCGATTATGCAAAGCATCGAATTTGTGCGGAAATAACTGGATATCATTGGGCGTGATTAAAATCGCTTTATCATCCGCCAGCCCCACAAAGCCAGCACTGAATTCTTCTACAAACCCCTGCTCACCTTGCACTAACAACTGGTCTTGGGGGATATCCACCATCACCTTTAAGCCATTACCCAAAGGGTCACCAATGGATTGCGCATCTTTATACAGAGCCATAAACGCTTCATGAACCACCAACACAAAACCATTGCGAAAGGTGAGCCATTGGCAAGGGCCGTTCACAGCGGCTGCGAAAAATTCACAGCGCACGACGATGTCTGAGTTGCCTTCAATAACCATATACGACCCCTAAAAAGTGCGCATTGTACCTTAAACTGGACAGCCAAAGGCAAACCTAAGGCATGGTGGCAATGTAATCCGCCAAAGGCCCAATTTCATCCTCGCTCACCACCTTCATGATATTCACCATAGGGGATGACGCACGGGCCGCTTTACCCTTTTTAAAATCCGACAGTGTCTTGATCAAAAACGCATGCTTTTGACCCGCTAAACGGGGCAGCTCGTGATCACCACGACCATCAGCGCCGTGACAGGCCACACATAAGCTGTCGTATTTGGCTTTGCCTTTCTCGGATGTCGTAATGCCTTCTTGTGGGCGCACGGTCTGAGATGAAAAGTACAAGGTCATATTGATCTTTTCTTCATCACTCAGAGAACGGGCCAACTGTTGCATCACATAGCTTTGACGCTCACCAGTGGCGAACAATTGAAACTGCTTGAGTAAATATTCGGTATTTTGACCGGCCAAATTAGGGATATCCGGCTTCACACTGTTGCCATCTTTACCATGACAATAGCCACACAACATGGAGCGCTCTTTGCCTTCTTCTAGGGCAATGGAATACTCCACTTGGTTTGCTTTAATCAGCTGCATTTGATCAATGACTTTGTCGTAGTCTTGCGCCCATGTATTCACAGACATCAGGCTCATCAAGCACACTGACCAACCAAACCATCCCATCCATCTGAACATAGTCATTACCTGTCAAAAAAGAGACGCAAATTACAGAGCAAACGTACCAAGATCAATGACCATAATGAACAGATCAATACGCAATGTGGAATTACTGACTTAGATCAACGCAACAAGGACGCAAGAGAGGCAAAGAAACCAGAAGAGCTACGCAAGTAACATGCGTGTTACAGCGCCGCAAAAGAGCATGCGCTGAGTCGCAAAGGTGTTAACCATGCGTAATGCAAAACTGTGCTATTGCCTTGGTCTAGGGTATGATATCGGCCTTTATTTATTCAGCGAATCTACCAGATCGGTCCTATGCAAGATCAATACATTCCCAGCGAAATCGAATCCTCCGTTCAGCAGTTTTGGGCTGAGAACAAAGTCTTTAAAGCCGTGGTCGATAGCAACCGTGAAAAGTTCTATTGTCTATCCATGTTTCCCTACCCATCTGGCCGTCTGCACATGGGTCACGTGCGCAACTACACCATCGGCGATGTAATCTCTCGCTACCAGCGCATGCAGGGCAAAAACGTGATGCAGCCTATGGGCTGGGACGCGTTTGGCTTACCGGCTGAAAACGCCGCCATTAAAAATAATACGGCTCCTGGCAAATGGACCGATGAAAACATCGCCTACATGAAAGGCCAGCTAAACAGCCTAGGCTTTGGTTACGACTGGGACCGTGAACTGGCCACCTGTAAGCCTGAATATTATCGCTGGGAACAATGGTTCTTCACCAAGCTGGTGGATAAAGGCTTAGCCTACAAAAAAGTCTCTGCGGTGAACTGGTGCCCGAACGACCAAACCGTATTGGCCAACGAGCAAGTGATCGACAACTGCTGCTGGCGCTGTGATTCCCCAATCGAGCGTAAAGAAATCCCACAGTGGTTCATCCGTATTACCGATTACGCCGAAGAACTGCTAAACGATTTAGACCAGCTAGACGAATGGCCTGAACAAGTAAAAGCCATGCAGCGTAACTGGATTGGTAAGAGCCAAGGGGTCGAATTACATTTCGGCATCAAGGATCGCGAAGAAACGCTTGAGGTATACACCACCCGCCCAGATACCCTAATGGGCGTAAGCTACGTGGCCGTGGCCGCCGGCCACCCTCTTGCCGCCGAAGCTGCGCAAGGCAATGCCGAATTAACCGCCTTCATCGAAGAATGTAAATTAGGCGGTACCGCGGAAGCGGATCTGGCCACCATTGAGAAAAAAGGCTGCGCCACCGGTTTAACCGCTATTCACCCAATCTCTGGCAAAGAAGTGCCTATCTGGGTAGCGAACTTTGTCTTGATGGATTACGGCACAGGTGCCGTCATGGCCGTCCCTGCTCACGACCAACGTGACTTTGAATTTGCGCAAAAGTACGGCCTTGAAATCAATCAAGTCATTGCGCCGGTTAACGGTGAAGAAGTGGATCTAGCCAAAGAAGCCTTCACCGAAAAAGGCACCTTGATCAACTCTGGTGAATTCGACGGCTTAGCATTTGAAGCCGCTTTCGATGCCATTGCCAAACACCTAGAAGCCGCCGGCAAAGGCGAGGTGACCACCAACTACCGTCTACGTGACTGGGGTGTGAGCCGTCAGCGTTACTGGGGCACCCCAGTGCCTATGATCAACAAAGCCAACGGCGAACAAGTACCGACGCCAGAAGAGATGCTGCCGGTTATCTTACCAACTGACGTGGTCATGGATGGGGTGAACAGCCCGATTAAAAACAACCCAGAGTTTGAAAACATCGAATTTGGTGGCGAGCAAGCGTTCCGCGAAACCGATACCTTCGACACCTTCATGGAATCCTCTTGGTATTACGCGCGCTACTGCTCACCAACCGATGACATGCACATGGTCAACCCAGAAGAAGCCAACTATTGGCTACCGGTGGATCAATACATAGGTGGTATTGAGCACGCGATTTTGCACTTACTGTACGCGCGCTTCTTCCACAAACTGTTACGTGACACAGGTCTTGTGAAAGGCGATGAGCCGTTCAAGAGCCTACTGTGCCAAGGCATGGTATTGGCAGACGCGTTCAGCTACACCAACGAAAATGGCAGCAAAGAGTGGGTTAACCCAAGTGACGTAGAAGCAGAACGTGACGATAAGGGCCGCTTAGCCAAAGCCAGTTTTGAAGGCAAAGAGCTTAAGCACGAAGGCATGATTAAAATGTCCAAGTCGAAAAACAACGGCGTGGACCCACAAGAAGCCATCGATATTTACGGCGCGGATGTTGTGCGTCTATACACCATGTTTGCCGCGCCACCAGAGCAATCCCTTGAGTGGTCCAATGCCGGTGTACAAGGTGCACAGAAATTCTTGCAACGTGTATGGCGTTTAGCCGCTGAGTTAATTAATGGCGGCGACATTGCAGCGTTGAATGTCGATGCTCTCAATGACGAACAAAAAGCCGCCCGTCGTAAAGTGCACGAAACCATTCAAAAAGTCAGCGACGACATTGCCCGTCGTAATGCCTTTAACACGGCAATTGCTGCGGTGATGGAGTTAACCAATACCCTGGTTAAACTGGATAAAGCCGATGCGCAAAACCGTGCGGTACTAAAAGAAGGTTTAGTGGCCATGGTGAAAATGCTGGCGCCAATCGCTCCGCACATGAGCCATGAGTTATGGAAAGAGTTGGGCAACGATGACCTTGTACTTGATGCCCCTTGGCCGCAAGTGGATGAAGCTGCGCTGGTGCGTGACAGCATCACCATCGTGGTACAAGTAAACGGTAAAGTACGTTGCAAGCTTGAAGTGGCCGCCAACATCGACAAAGATGGCGCCATTGCCGCGGCGAAAGCCGATGCCAATGTACAAAAATTCTTAGATGGG
The DNA here is from genome assembly GCA_051277445.1 of Bermanella sp. Lineage (GTDB taxonomy): Bacteria > Pseudomonadota > Gammaproteobacteria > Pseudomonadales > Oceanobacteraceae > Bermanella. Next base: position 31,888 of record JBNMQC010000006.1, read on the forward strand.
AATACCATCCGCAAAGAAATTTACGTACCGGGTAAGCTGGTTAACATCGTAGCCAACTAAGGCTGTGGTTCGAGGCCTGTAGGAATGATATCTGCGCGCCTCGAGCAAGATACATCGTCAGGGGTAACGGACACTCAGTCTTCCCCTGACAACCTGTTAAGCATTCAACTAAAAAGAAGAACTATGCAAAAATTAAAAATCACATTTTTAGCTTCCCTGTTCGTTTTTCTTTCGGCCTGTGGCTTTCACTTGCGTGGTCAAGTGGATCTGCCTGTGGGGCTGCGCATCTTACATCTGGATGCTCAAAACTCTGATGTGCTCACGCAAAATGTATTACGCCAATCCTTACTCAGTAATGGCGTCACACTATCAGCCGATGCACCTTATACCCTTAAAATCCTCAGTGAAACCGGTGATCGCCGAGTATTAACCGTGACATCTAATGCCAAAGCCAGCGAATATGAGCTGAGTCAAAATTTAACGTTTGAATTGCTCGATACCCAGGGTGATTCAGTCAGTGAAGCACAAACCATCACCAGTTATCGCACACTGCAATACGATGCCAGTGCGGAAATCGGCAAGGCGCAAGAAGAAGCAAACCTGCGACGTGAGATGAAACAAAACAATGCGTATAACGTGTTGTTGCGTTTAAAAGCCATCAAACTTCCTTCTAGACAGGCTGATTAATTTTGCGTTTAAAACCAGAACAGCTTGCCCAGCATTTACAAAAAGAGTTAAAGCCACTTTATATTGTCAGTGGTGATGAACCGTTATTAGAGCAAGAAATCTGCGATCAGATTCGGGCTGCTGCAAAAGCCCAAGGTTTTGATGAGCGCGAAGTTCATCATGTGGAAGCCAACTTCAAATGGGGCGAGCTCTTAGAAGCAGCCAATGCCCTGTCGTTATTCTCTTCCCGAAAATTAATGGAAATACGCATTGTCAGCGGCAAACCCGGCGACCAAGGCAGCAAGGCTTTAATGGAGCTCTTTGCTAATCCAAACCCCGATAATGTTGTTCTATTACAATTACCCAAAATCGATAAAGCCGCCACCAATAGTAAATGGTTCAAAACCCTCGACCAGTTAGGGGCGTTCATCCAACACTGGCCCATTGAACGGAATCAATTACCAGGCTGGTTAGCCAATCGAATGCGTCTGTTTGGCATGAAGGCTGATCGAGATGCATTGGCATTATTGGCCGATCGCACGGACGGTAATTTACTTGCTGGCGCTCAAGAAATCGAAAAGCTCAAACTATTGGGGTTAGAGCAAATCAGTGCTGAGCATATTGAGCAAGCGGTTGGCGATGCCAGTCGCTATGACGTCTTTGCCTTGTCTGAGTCTGCGTTTAAAGGCGACACCGCACGCAGCCTCCACATACTCAGCACCTTACAAGGGGAGGGTATTCATGCCCTTCAGCCGCTGGCCATCATGACCAATGACATCCGCCAGTTATTATCTTTTATGCAGTTGACTCAAGCCGGCACCCCTGATGATAAAGCCCTTCAGCAGCTGAAAGTCTTTTGGCCGAAGAAACAAAGCCAGATCAAAGGCGCAGCCCGCCGACTGAATGTAACCAGCGTGCAACAAAGCTTAACCATATGTAAGCAGATCGACCTAGCCAGCAAAAATATCTTACAAGATGACCCATGGCGCTTGCTCAGCAGCTTAGTAACAAAACTCTGCGGTCTATCTGTTATACCTGATAGAACTTAACACCATAAAAATCGCCTACACTGATCATTTTTTCAACAAAATCACGACTGGCTCTCAGTTTGGCCGTGATTCACATCACCGCATTACCGTTCCATTACAAATAAGCTGTATCCGTAAACGATTCGACACCAAAGCTACATGGTAACCACGCAAACCCTGCGTAATACTCTGTGCATGGATTAACACGCACAGGGCGTGTCCTGGAGGTTTTTATGGGTCATGCAGTACATAACGATATGAACAATTCTGATCTCGTTTGGGGCTTAGAGCATATATCCCAGCAGCAGCGAGCTACAGACTTTGTTAAACGCTTTGAAAACAAGCTGTGTATTTTTTCGCCTACGGTTAATCAACTGTACAGCAACTACAATATCTTTTTTCCAGAAGATCAAGATCGTAACATGGTGGTTCTGCCTGACCCTTATGCATTCCATGACACGTTTAATCACATTCCAGCAGAAGCCGTGCAAGCCACAGGCTTGCACATTATTCCTGGCGAAACCATTAATCGCTCAGGCTTATATATTGTCATCACTCAGAAAGGCAAAAACGTACGTTCGATTCCCATCCCGTTTAAAGAGGGATTGCGTCAAATTCTTAAGCGCTTTCAGGGCAATGACCCATTTTTGCCCGTACTGAAAAAAGGTGACTTGCGTGAATTTGATTCGAACATGCCTTGCTTGCACTTACATCGCTTACGCTTAAATACGTTAACCGATTTATCGGGCTTAGAGCGCCAAGGCATTAAGAACATTATCAGTGAAAAAATCATGGGAATTTATCGCGAAGCTTAGTTTAAGCTGCGAAAACAAAAAAGCCTGCAATCATGCAGGCTTTTTTTTAAAAATTAAACCGAGCGGCCAGTTGCAATCGAGTGTCGCGTTCATAAACATTATCGCCCCAAATATACGGATCCGATGATATATCGTGTTGAACATTGGCACTTAATTCTACGTTACTGCTTGGTAAACCAATACTGTGGATGACCTTCACATCAACACGCTCTATTAAACTGCGGTCATCTCTCTCTAGATTTAAGTCGTCGTATTCATTAGCAAGAATATAACTCACACTGCTCGACGTGTTTTCATTCCAGTTTTGTAACCAAGAGATGGTGTGCGTATTTTTTGCATATATCCGCAGTAAAACTTGCTCACGTGAGGCCTCATCACCTTCAAGATTCGAATTGGCGTCCACATAGGCTCCCACCCAACGTAACTGTGCATCGGACCACGGGGAAACGCTGTATTGCCACTCAACCCCCTGAAACCTCATACAAATATCATTAATGGTTTCAATGTCATCTAAAGTAAGAGACTGGTAATACACATCACTGAGCCTTTCTTCAAATACTCGAACATCCAATTCACTATTAAGCCGGTTAAAGCGACCGTAATAACCCACCTCATATGAACGAATATACTGATGATCTAAATTACTAGGACCTTGCTGAGTTTGAAAATAGGTTGTGCCATTTAACGGCACACTCGCTTGTGCGTTTTCAACGTTTAATTGCCAATACGCATCTTGTTCAAATAAATCAGGACTGCGCACGGATTCGCTGTACACCATGCGTAAAGATTGACTGGGGGTGAGCTTGTAGTTTAACGCGGCACGTGGGGCAAATACTAAGTCTGCATCGCTTTCTTGCTCCGCCATGACACCTAGATGCAAGTTGGCTTTTTGTGTGGCCTGCCAAGTGGCACTGGCAAACAGACGGTTAGTATCGTTTTTTAGGTAACCATCAAAGTAGGTGTCTGAACGTACTTCATCACGACGAAAGCTAGCACCACTGACAAACGTCAATGTGGGTGAGTAAACATAAGTATCTTGAATTTCAATATCGTAGCGATATTCATCTAAATCTGAGTTGATAACGCCGTTGACTCCAGTGTTGGCATTAATTCCCTGAGAGCTCGTATCATAACGGTTACGAATAGCCGTAATCACATTAGTTTCATCTGCTGAAAACCCTGTAGTATTGGCATAAGCATCAAGATAATGATCAACTAAAGCATCTTGTCCATAAGCCTTACTGACTAAAAATATATTATTAAATCCAATCTTACTTTTTTGCTGAGGCGACAAACCAAAATAATACTGTTGAAAAATAGTGGGATCTTCCTTTTTGACAGCTTCATCCACTTTTCTATAAAAATCATTTCTCGTTTGCTCTTCACCGAAAGCAAGTGCCGTATTTTGCGCAAATAAATCACGTAGATCATTATCAAGTGCCGCTACCGGTATATCTTCAACTATGGATTTTTGCTTTTGCTTAAACTGCGTTGTATAGGCATTCACTTGAATCTGGTGCTTGCTGCTTAAATCTTTTGTCCAGCGCGTTCCGATCTCAATACGCTGTTCCGATATTTCATTTTTGTTCACTTGAAAAGCAAAACCATCGCCTACTTCTTTTTTGGCGTCCAGTACCACCACCGAAGTTTCAAACTCCCCTAGGCTTGAGTCTTGGTAATAATGCTCGAAATCCATAAATCGAGACTGGCGACTATCATTATTCACTTTAAATTGATCGGAGCGCTTTTGTGTAAATGAAAGGCGATAATCACTGTTGCCTAGTCGCCCGCCTTGCTTCAGATAAATATTCTCTTCACCGTTATTACCCGCCTGCAAGGACACCGAGCTACCATAGGTATCGGCTGGGTGCTTAGTTAAAATATTAATCACGGCTTGAAAAGCATTGGCCCCATAACTGGCCGAGTTGGGACCACGCACCACTTCGATGCGTTTAATATCTTCAAGAGCGACGGGCATTTCGTACCAGCTAACCGTGGCGACCCCTGCTCGGTACATGGAACGGCCATTAACCAATACTTGTAAATTTTTAGGAAAGGCAGCGGGACCGCCGTGATAATGCACAGCATCCGCATTATTATTGTTATCTGGCCCAACCATCATGCCAGGCACATAACGCAATAGATCCGCTAAATTTTGCGCACCCACTTGCTTAATAAAATGTTCATCTAAAATGGTAACGCTGGCAGGCACATCGGCTTGATGTTGTTGCAATCGCGTGGCGGTCAATACAACCGGAACAGAGTACTCATCGAATTCAGGTAGATTAAATTCACTTAATGACATGCTCAACATGTCTTGCTCAGCCATTGCGCTCAGCGAGAAAATAGAAATAAATCCTATAAAATAACAGCGAAGAATCCGTTTCATAATCATGTCAGCCTAAAACTTGAGGCCAGATTGTGCCAGAAGCGTTCAAGCTGTGGTAGGGGGCGAACGGAAGTTAGATTGAATTGAAGAAAAAATCATGTAAAAAAACCGGAACTAATTTTCATTTACATCACCCTGATCATGTTCTGACTGACCAAGGTGATGGTAATGCCTTAATTAACGATCGACTTTCGCCATAAAATCAATTTCAGGGCCGACCGGCACCACCTGAGTAGGGTTAATCATGGTATGGCTGAAGTAATAATGCTGCTTAATTTGTTCTAACTTCACTGTGTCAGCAATACCCGGCATCTGATACAGCTTGCGAACATAAGCCCACATGTTTGGGTAATCCACGATGCGCTGTTTGTTAGTTTTAAAATGCCCCACATAAACAGAGTCAAATCGCACTAATGTGGTAAATAATCGCCAGTCTGCTTCGGTTAGTTGATCTGCGGCTAAATAAGCCTGTTTAGCCAATATGGCTTCAACCCAATCCAGTGCATCAAATAACGCATTAAAAGCTTCTTCATAGGCCTCTTGGGTGGTAGCAAAACCGCTTTTATACACGCCATTATTAATACTGTGGTACACACGATCGTTGATTTCATCTATCTGACTGCGCAACGCTTGTGGATAAAAATCTAAGGTATTCCCCGTCAGCTCATTAAAGGCCGAATTAAAAATACGAATAATTTCACTGGATTCATTATTCACAATCGTTTGTGTGTGTTTGTCCCAAAGAATGGGGACGGTCACACGACCGCTATAGTCCGATTTCGCTTTTGTATAAAGCTGATGAGCAAACTCGTATCCGTATAGGTGATCAACAAACTCGCCGTCATCTGCATTGGCATCACGGAACTCCCAACCATTATCCAACATATGCGGATGCACAACCGATACGCTAATGTGATCGGTTAACCCTTTAAGATGTCTAAAAATAAGCGTGCGGTGAGCCCAAGGGCAGGCGTTTGATATATACAGGTGGTAACGCCCAGATTCAGGTTTAAACGGGCCCTGAGCACTGATGTCATGTCGAAAGGCGCTGTCTTGGCGCTTAAAGCGGCCCCCTTCTGATTTTGTGTCATACCACTTGTCGTGCCACTGACCATCAATTAATAAACCCATACTAACCTCCTTAAGCTGATGAATATCAGTATAACGAGGCTAATGATCGGTTGGGGCTATTTATTCGATGACACGTATCGAGAGCGTGAATGGGATTATTTTTTAGCGTAACGCTTTTTAAGGATTCGAGATAAAGCCTGACGCCAAGGCTTAGGCTTGATACCAAAGGTATAAAGCAGCTTTTTGGTGGCCAGTTTTGGAGTGGATTCAGCAAATAAACTGTTCATCTCATTACTGGCATCCGCCACGATATCTTGCAGGTCTAAATCTTCGTATTGACGGGCTTCAGCCACCACCACTTCGGCAAACTTAAATAAGGTGGTGGGTTCAGCGCTGCAATAGTGGTAAGTGCCCCATAAATCCGCATAACGACACTGGTTCACCATGGCCAATAATACAGAGGCGATATCGCAAGCCGATGTTGGACATAAGAACTTAGTATCCGATAGATACAACTGCTGATTATTCTGTGCCAGCTCAAGCAACTTACTGACTTCGTCGTGGCCTTGGGAGCTAAACATCCAGCCAATACGCACCAGTAAATGTCGCTCTAGGGAGCTGCGAATAGCGGTTTCAACCGACAGCACTTGCTGGCCAGATTCTGTTTTAGGCAAAGGCTCATCACTTTCGCTGAATATTTCGCCATCTTGATAAGCAAACACGTCATTACTGGATACTTGAACCAAGGCAATTTTTAACGACGCACAGCACTGACTCAAGACACTGGCCATGTGCACAGAGGTGCCGTCAACACCTGGCGCAATGCAGTTAATCAAGAACTGAGGGGCAAGATCCGCTAGACGGGTTTGCACCTTAACCACATCGTTGAGATCCCAATCCGATGTATGGATAGCATGCAGGGAAATCTCTTTTGCTTGCGCTTGCTCGGTGACGGCTCGACCGACAGCATTCTCAGCGCCTAATATGACAAGGTGAAACGGTGTTTTCATAAGGGATCGATACATGCCTAAATTCGAAGTGTCAAAATGTAGCAATAATCCCCTTACAAAACCAGCGCCAGCCACATTACTTAATCAAGTCACACCAAAGCCGGTCAAGACCGGCTTGTTTATGACTCACAATGTTAAGACGATTGTGTTTTGTTATCGCCTCGACCCTCTAGCATCACATACAAGGTGGGTAATAACAGCAAGCAAACAAAGGTAGTGAATAAAATTCCAAAGCCCAATGACACTGCCATGGGCGTAATGAATTTCGCCTGACGAGACGTTTCGAACACCATGGGGGCCAAACCACCAAAAGTGGTAAGCGTGGTTAATAGGATAGGACGGAAGCGGCGCTCCGCTGCATCCATAATGGCCTGCTTAGCGGTACTGCCTTCGCGCTTTAATTGGTTGGCATAGTCCACCAGAATCAAGCTGTCGTTCACCACCACACCGCACAACGCCAGCATGCCCATGATGGCAATAATCGACAGGCCATATCCCAGTATTAATAGCCCTGCCAGTGAGCCGACAATGCCAAACGGAATCACCAGCATAATCAAGATGGGCTGTTTATAACTTCTAAACGGAATCGCTAATAAAATATAAATACCCATTAAGGTGAAAAATAATCCGTTTAATAAACTGGATTTACTCTCCTGCTCATCCGCTTGTCGGCCACCATAACCGATTTTCAAACTGGGGTACTTTTGCTCAAATTGCGGTAAATAATCCGCTTGCAACGAGGCCTGTAAATTGGGAATTAACGAACGCGGCTCAACCGCGGCACTTACGCTCACCAAACGCTGACTGTCTTTGCGCTCAATTAAAGTAGGAGCGGTGCTTTTTTCTAAATAAGCCACCTGTATCAATGGCACCCTTGCGCCGCTTGGGGTCACAATAGGGAGTTGTTCGATATCGGTTTGATAACGGCGCTCTTCTTCCGGTAGGCGCACCAATACGGTGACTTCATTTTTACCACGCTGCTGGCGCAGTGCACGAGCACCATAGAGTGCCGCACGCACTTGGCTTGCCACATCACTGGCGGTTAAACCCAAACTGCGACCTTGGTTGTTTAACTGTATATCCCATTGTGGTTTGCCACTGGTAAAGCTATTGGTCACGTCTTTTACGCCACTGAGTGATTCTAAAATGGCGCTGAGTTCATCACTGGCTTGCTGCAATATGTCAGTATCACTGCCGCGTAGTTCCATGGTAAAAGGGCGACCACTAACCGGGCCAGCTCCTCGTTCAGCATCAAAGCTAATGCTTTTAGCACCGGCTACCTCGCCAAGTGCTTCGCGCCACATGGTCACCACTTGGTTAGTTGAGTATGGACGGTCATCCCCTGGAATTAATTTCGCACTCACCTCTAAAGAGGTGCTGGAAATTTCCGAGGTGGTACTTAACAAGAAAGGACCGTGTTCATCCTCAATGGGGGTGATGATGGATTTTAACGCACGCTCTGCCTGATCTCGGGCACTGACCATTTGCGCTAAGGACGCGTTTTGCGGCATTTCCATTTCTAATACCGCCGACTCCCCTTCTAGCACAGGGAAAAATGAAAATCCCATGCGTCCACTAATGGGGAAGGCAAAAATGACCATGGAAAAGGCAATGGCCAACGACAAGGTAATGCCTGGGTTCGCCAAGCTTTTATCCAATACAGGGCGATAACGAGTATGGATCGTGCGACGCAACCAGCTATCCACTTTTAACTGAATATCATCGAGCTTTCGGCCAATTTTAGAGTCGGGTTTCTTTTTCAAATGAGAGATGTGTGCAGGTAGGATAAACAAAGCCTCCACCCAAGAGATAGCAAAACACGTCACCACCACCGCAGGTATCACCATCATGGCTTTGCCCATGCCACCGGGCAAAAAGAATAAAGGCATGAAGGCAACAATGTTCGTTAAAATGGCATAGGTTAATGGCACGGATACTTCTTTTGCACCGTAAATTGCGGCATCCACCCGCGACATGCCTTTATCAAGATTTTCATAAATATTCTCACCAGCAATGATGGCATCATCCACCACAATCCCTAGGGAAATAATAAATGCAAACATGGAAATCATATTGATGGAGACATCAAAGGCCGGCAAAAACAGCATGGCACCTAAAAACGAAGTGGGTATGCCCATGGTCACCCAGAATGCTAAGCGATACTCTAAAAATACGCCCAACAAAATAAACACCAATAGCAAACCAATCACCGCATTTTTTATTAACAAACCTAAGCGATCTTTATAATATTGGGCGCGGTCATTAATCACGGTGAGATGCATATCCGGTGGCAGCATGGCTTCTAATTCATCCCACATACCATAAATAGAATCCGCAACCGAAGGCGGCGTTTGATCCCCCGCTCGATAGACAGCAATGCTGACGCTTTGACCGCCGTTCAATGTGACTATGTTCGGACTTTCTTCAAACCCTTCTTTCACACTGGCCACATCGCCTAGGGTTAATACCACACCGTTCTCGTCCGATACTAACGGCAATGCAGCAAAGTCATTGGCCCAGTATTGACGATCATTGAGAGTCACTAGAATATCGCCGCTTTCGGTTTTCACCGTGCCAGCGCCTTGCTCAATGGCGTTGACCGAGATCACTTGCGCAACTTGATTAAGGCTCAGTTGATATTTTTCTAGCGTTTGACTATCAATCTCCACATGGATTTCTTCAGCAGGCGCACCTTTTAATTCCACTTGGGTGATACTCGGCGAGAGGAGTAGTTTTTCTTTTATTTTTTCCGCTAAACGTTTCATTGCAAATGGGTCAAGATCACCATGCAACGCGATATCCATCAGGTTGTGGGTTCTGGCCACCACACTGACGATGGGTTGTTCCATTTGCACAGGAAACGTGGAAATTCGATTCACCGATTGCAGCACATCCTGGTACATCTGCTGGACATTTTCACCGGCCTCAATTTCTAGGAAAATACTAGCGTAGCCTTCTTGAATATTGGCACTCACACCATCAATGCCACTTAATTCAGACAGCTCATTTTCGATGGGTAACACCACGCCCTGCTCCATCTCTGAAGGCGTAGCCCCTGGGTAAACTACTCGCACCGAGACCACATCTTCCGTGAACTCAGGCAACAATTCTTTTTTAATGGACAGCGACGTGAGTAAGCCACCAATTAATAGGGCCAACATTAATAAATTGGGGGCAATACCATGGCGCGCCATCCATGCGATAGGGCCTTTTTTTAGCGCATCAAGGTTCATAAGCCAGCCTCATCCGCTGCTTGATTCACTTGTGCTGCTACACGCACGGCCATACCTTGCGAGGCAATCTGTAAGCGGGTTTCTAATATCTGATCCCCAACTTGGGCATCCACATTGGCCCACAAATGATAGCGTCCTTTGTATACAACACTGACATCCCTTAGCTGAAGCGTATTGCGGTTATCCACCACCCATAGCTGATTGTTTTCATTTAAGGCATCGTTTGATAATTCGTACACATTTTCAAATTCACGCCCAAACAAGACCACATCCACATAATCGTTATAGCGAACCTGTGTGCCTTTATGGGTCTCGGATAATGGCGCTTTAATGGCAATTAGCACACGCACTTGCCTGTCGGCTGAATCCACTGCCGGTAAAACATGTTTGATCACACCTTGGCGAAACTGATCGCCCCACTGTTGAGGCTTTTTGATTTGCACCGTTTGATTTTTATCCAGTACCGCTACAAAGCTTTGCGGCACTTTCACTTGCAACCAAAACTCTGAACTATCCACCAGCTCGAACACTTCAGTACCGCCAGCCACAAATGACCCTTGGGTTAGATTCATACTCATCACATGACCATCAAATGGCATGCGCAATTGTGTGCGTTCTAAATCTAATTTTGCTTTGGCAAGATCCGCTTTGGCGATGTCTAAAGCGGCTTTGCTGGCGGCCAATTGCGGATCACGCAGGGCTAAAGACTTGGCCGTCGCATTGAGCTGCAAGCCCGATAGCTTGTAGTTATTCTCTGCGTTTTTAACCTGCCCCATTTCCACCGTTAAATTGGATTGCGCTTGCACCAATGCCGCTTGTTTCTGCGCCACAATTAAACGGTAATTGCTGTCATCCACCTGCCCAAGTACATCGCCTTTTTTCAACATGGCGCCAGGGGCCGCTTGTTTATGAATAGAAACCACTTGGCCGGTTACCTGAGCCATGAGCTTTACGCTAGGCTTTGCATTCACATTGCCACCTGTTTGCCAACTGGCCCGATAGGTCCCAGCAATGAGGGAGGTCACCTCCACTAGTGGGGTAATTTTTTCAGCCGTTTTCTTTTGTGGCTTAGGTGCACTTTGGATTAAGACACTCGCTAGCACGCCCCCTAGCAGTAAGATGCCAACAACTGCCACGCTCTTCTTTAACGACATATGATTTCCTATTCTTTTAAGGGGTTAAAACCGAGCCCCTGATTTAAGCCTGATCTTGGATATTAATAATTATGCGTGTGGTCTATCAACTACCCTAGAGCTTTTACATTTCTTTGTATTTCTTAGGGCCATAACAAAAAAAGCCGCTATAAAAGCGGCTTTTCGGCGAGTAATCCACTTACTCAAGATATACGCAACAACCGCGCACAAGGTTCAATTAAAACGGGATATCGTCATCGAAATCATCAAACGCATTGCTTGGCTGTGCTTGAGGAGCCTGTTGAGGCGCTTGCTGCGGAGCTTGGCGAGGCGCTTGTTGTGGCATACCTTGAGGCTGGCCATAAGGTGCAGCAGGTGCTTGTTGAGGTGCCTGACCATAAGCAGGGGCCGCTTGTGGCTGTGCATATTGTGGTTGAGCTTGTTGGGGAGCAGCCTGCTGAGGTGCTTGCTGAGGCATACCTTGTGGTGCATAACCACCGCCCATGTTGTTGCTGTCGCCAGAGTTACGGCTATCTAGCATGGTCATTTCGTTTACGATGATTTTGGTAGAGTAACGCTTGATGCCGTCTTTTTCGTATTCGTCGGTACGTAATTTACCTTCAACGTACACTTTAGAGCCTTTTTTCAGGTATTCGCCCATGACTTCGGCTAAACGGCCAAACGCTTCAACGCGGTGCCATTCGGTTTTATCCACTTGCTGGCCTGTGTTGCGGTCTTTGTAGCCTTCATCGGTGGCCAGGCTTGCGCTGCATACTGCGTTGCCATTTGGCAGGTAACGCATTTCAGGGTCGCGCCCTAATGTACCGATGATGATTACTTTGTTAATAGACCCACGTGCCATGCTTGCTCTCCTTTAGTGTTTACGGGCCTTGCCGCCCGATTCACACATTAAATTCGGTTTGTCGCTGTGTTAGGTGTTCTATGAACGGCCCATCTGTGACCAGATTTGGCACTGCCTAGCGCGAATGTTGGGGCTGATTATACGTGGCTATTTCGATTTTCGCGATGCCTATTCTAGGATCAAAGGCCCCCATTTAGAGATGGTTCGCATTACGTCTAAAAAACCCTGATTCCATGGGGGTGAGCGCCTGTTGAATGATCATTCACTGCAAGCCATTAAACGGCGCTGGCTTTTAGATTACGGCTATAAAGCCATTGCTTCACCAACAAGGCGGTAACCGGGAATGTGATGATGTATAACCAAACCACTTCAGTGGCGATACCAAACACCAACCAACACCCTATGGCCACACCAATGGCCGAGTCCAGTTGATCAAGTGCGATGAACCAGTACTTTTTATCCTCAGGCACCTGCCCTGCTTGAATCCCCATACGGCGTTTAACAAATGAATTAGGTAACTCACCCAATATATAACCCACACCGGCTACAAAACCCAACCATAAGAAATTACCGCTTAATAGTGCATGACCAAATAACCATTCTGACATCCATGCAAGGGGGTACAAACACAGCCCACCAAACGAAGTTAACACCGGCACAGCAATGACACCGCGCCATGTTTTGTTGGCACCAAACCATTGTGTGTGAATGGGTTTGGCTAAAAAACTGAAATCATTACGGGTCACCACCATCATATGTAATACCCCACCAATCACCACTGGGATCTGTAAATACAAGGCAAGTAAAATAAAGGTTAATGGGGAGTACTGTGAAAATTGCTCAAACTCAAACCATGCAAACATCACAAAGCCGCCAATGGTTAAACTTAATATTTGCTTTAATGATCGGAATTTAAAAAACGGTTTAGAAACCACCATATAAAAACTAAATGCCAGCAACATAATGGCTAACACATTATGTGAAAATGACTGATCAAATATTTTTTCGATTATCATGGCTCCCGCTAAAATAAACACGCTCCAAAAAACTGGCATGCCTAAATAACTTAAATTCTGTTTACCATCTTCTGCTGTACTTTCAACATTGCCCACTTGATTAAATACCGACAGCCTCACGCTGCCCGCGCCAATCATTAACATGATAAAAACGCAGTAATAACCATCAAAGCCCCATTGCAACATGATAATGGCTGGCGTCACCAAATAAATGAGCATATCCATGAAGCCATCAAGGTAACGGCCAAACTCTCGCTCTAAACCATACTTACGCGCCAACATGCCATCTAACGCATCGGCTGTCATGGCCACAAATAATAACGCCATTGATAAATAAACATGTTCATTAATGGCAAATATGATGGCAAAAAAAGTGGTAAAGACACTGGAGAGTGTCAGCACATCAATGCGATTTAAGTCGATAATAAAAAGAGAAGATTTATTGTTCATAAATGAAAACTGCCAATACCTATTTCATTAAATTAATTACGTTTTTTTGTAATGTATTACGTAACGCTAAGCGGTCAATCTTGCTGTTGTGTCGACCATCTACTGGCATTTTCTCAATGACATTGATATTAAAATGATGCACACCGGCTGCTTGTAAAATTTGCTCAATCTCACAGCGAACATCTGCCGTCATTGCCTGTGACGACTCCACACTATTTTGGATAAACACATGTAACGCATCGTTAACATGTATCAGTGCACTGCGCACTATGCCGGTAACATTATCCATAGCCTGCTCGAGTGGGTAGGGTTGAAGCACAGCGTCATTTAAAACCAAGCTGTCTTTTACGCGGCCAGTTAACCAGAGCTTTCCGGCATCATCTAAAAATCCAGTATCACCGGTGCGATGCCATACAGAGTCATGGTCATTCTTATCGCATTGTTCTCGGCGTATTTTATTTTCAGCATTGGCACTTGGGTTATCCACATACTGTTTTAAAACGTGACGACCACTTACTAGGATTTCGCCCACATCACCACGAGCAACATTGTGTTTTAACAGGTCTTGCTCGTTAGCTGTTTGTGCAGACACATTGGCAATTAAAACCTCCACTTGCTCTGCCGGTTTACCCACTAGGTATCCGCGAGTGGTTTGTGAGGATTTAAGATACTGTTTAATTTCGATGGATGAAATGGGCTCCGCTTCGGTGGAGCCATACACAATGCGTGCGTACGCATTGGGAAACGCCGCCAAAATGCCTTTTGCTAATTCAACCGATACAGTGGCACCACCCACCACTAGGGTTTTCACACTGTGGTTGGTTATATTATTAGCGAGTGAATAATCCACGAGCTTTTGAATGTACGCAGGGGCACCACTGATACGTGTTATCTGATATTGCTCAATTTGCTGTATCACTTGTGCGCCGTCCACTTGAGCGGGCTGCGCTAAATCCACTTTTGGCATCACCGTTGTCATTCCACAACTTAAGTTATGCAACACCATCACAGGAAAACACGGGCAATCCACATCATTTTTTTCATCAGGCCAATGGCTGCGAATGGCTAAATGCTGTTGTATCAAACTGTAATGGGTACGGTCAGCCCCTTTTGGTCGCCCTGTGCTGCCTGAAGTAAACGAAATTAAGCCGTGATCAGTCACGCTGCGTTTAATAACGTTAATTGCATTGTTTTGATGACTTGGTTTTAGTTTCGCGACTAGCTTTGTTAACAACTGAAACCCCAGGCCACTTCCATCAATGGCTAAGCGCTCTAGCTTCCACATGGGTGGTATCAACCAAAACCATTTTAATAGGGATTTCATGCTAATAATGGCGCGAGCGTTGGCATCTTCAATGGCCATCTTGATTTTTTCACGGCCCATGCCGGTATCAATAAAAACGGGGATCATGCCCAATGCAAGCAGTGATAAGGCTATGGCGTATAACTGGCTACTGGGTTTAATGATCACAATAATGCGATCATTAGTTTGCCAACCTTTTAATTGCCATAACGCTTGGTAGGTTTTAATGCGCTCAGCCAGTTCACCGTAGCTCACGCTTTCTTCTCCTAAACATTCGCGGCCATTCATTTGGCTAATATGTAGCGCTAACTTTTCGGGCTGTGTTTCACTGTGCTCAATAAAGCGCTGTACAAAGTTATCATTCAATTGATTTAACAATTCCATGTTTTTGTTACCTTTTTCTTACAACGCTTTTTCAAATAAGCCATAGCGACGCTCAACCGGCCCTACTTTGGCATAATGAATGGAGTGATTATCTTCACGCACCATGGCACCGGATATATGCTCATAATAATCATGAGACCAAACCGTGAGCTGCATACTCATAATGGTGAACAAACCGCTTGAGCGATATTTAGGATGTATACCGCCGGTTTTAGCCAGTGCCAAACGTGGCTTAGCCAGCAGTGGATAATGCTCATGATAATTCACATCACTCACACTGATGCCCAAGCCAGATTGATTCACTAACTCAGAATAATCTGGGTACACCAAAAAAAATCCCACAATATCACCGTGTTCATCTTTCACTAACACAGATGTATTTGGGCAAAGCTTTTTAGCAAAACTTTCGCCGCACTGGGCTTTAAACGTTGTTTCACTAATAGGGGTATAGGCAAAGTTTTGTTTAAAGATCATATCCACCAATGGATAAAGCTGATCAAGGTGGTTCATCCAAGTTTCACCATCTAACTTTTCAATTGAAAACTCACCCAAATCACTTTGCTCTAAGCGTGTTAGTGCTTGCTCTAACGGCGCCTGCATTTGAATAGCCAGTGCACGACTGTCTTCATGAATGTACGAGGCGTAACCATACTTGATGGTAAAACCCAGTTGCTGCAAAAACAGCGGATAATAATCAGGGTTAGCTGGTTCACCAATAAACGGCTTATTATCAAACCCGTCTAGGCGTAAGCGGTTATCGCCATAGGTTGAAAAATTAATGGGGCCGTAGATTCGCGCTGCCCCTTGTTGTTTAGCCCATGATTCAAACTCTGCAAATAGCTGTTCATTCACATCAAAATGATTGTGGGTTTCCCAAAAACCAAAATACGCTACTGGCTCATTCTCGATGGTGTTTTGTGGGTTAAAAAACCCCACCAAACGCGCACAACCCTCTGCTAAAAATATTTGCGCCTTTGCGTAATCAAAATACCCATTTGATGCGCTAAATTGTTGCCGTATTTGTGTTTCACTTTCTGCAATCCAAAGCGGATGTGTTGCATACACACTTTTTGCAATATCAAAAAAACCATCGGGCAGTGACTGCTCAGGTGTCCAATTAAGATTATGGTTTGTCATAATATTAAGACGCCTCACTCATTTCAGTGAGGGCACTCTCAACAGCGCTATCTAACCGTTCAATGGTGCCAGTAATGCCGTTCATGCGAATGATTTCTTGGTCTTGTAAAATCTTAGTCAATTCAGGTACACCCACAATGGCAGGGATGCCTAGCTCGCGGGCCACCACCGCAGAATGAGAAAGGGTTGAACCACGCTCAACAATAATACCGCCAGCGGTTGGAAACAGCGGCGCCCAACCTGGGTCGGTGCGCACGGTACATAAAATTTGGCCGTTGAGGTTAAGTTCGTCATCCGGTGAAAAGATCAGGCGTATTTTTTCTTCAACAATGCCAGGGTAACAACCGGTGCCCACCAAGTGTGAGGCATCAAAATCCACATTCTCATCACCCTTATGGGGGTATTCAAATGTATTGTTGCAGTACACCGCGCCCTTGGTCCAAAAGTGATGTGGCAAGTCATGGGATTTGTAGCCTGCAAACTCTTCTTTACGTGCAGCCACTAAGGACTGCAAATGGGTTTGTACGCCGCGGCCATCGTTATATGCATAGATTTCTTCAAGGGTCAGATAAAATACATCTCTTGGCTCATCTAACTTGCCATAAAATGAAAGCTGCTCACCGATCTCACTATAAATATCGCGATACAAACCAAACATACGAGTGCGCGCTAGACGCATATTTTCACGATTGCGAATAGCATCACGCAGGGCTGATAAATCTTTATTAAATTTACCCAGTGCACGTCGACCTAACTGAGCACGTACAAGCGGCATAACCGTGTCTTCGGCTTCTTGTCTAAACTTAGCTTCATTCTCAGCTAACGTCGCCAAGGTTAAATCCGATTTTGCTAAAAAGTTTTTTAACACCGCAAACATAAACGATGAATCTTGGCGCAGGGTAATGGACTCCAGCTTCAATTCACCCATGGTGCGATCACCATATAACTCGATGTAAGTTTGGCACTGCTGATAAAATTCAGCATCTTGCGTTTGTATCACATTTAATAAAACTGAGTTTTCGTTGGATAAAACACTAGCCTCTAACGCTTTATTGTTACGAATGTAATCGCACATGCGCAGCAACATTTTTGTAGGCTCTGTACTTTCAATGCCCTCTTCACCTGACAATAAATTATTTTGCACCACCTCTGGGTTTTCTATACCCACTTTTTCTAGCCAGCGATGCACACGGCCATTCATCATCATTACGTAAAAATCATTAACAATGGGCGTGGTCCAATTTTCTAATAGCTGCTTATCAAGACGACGGCTTTCATTCACCAACTGCCCAATGGTAAGTGTGTGCAAGGATTCACGTTTAACCGATTGGTATTCACCTTGAAACATTTGGCGAAACTCATGCACTAATTTATCCATGTTACGAAAACGGGTAAACATGGAATAAAGGGCGCGTATTACTTGGGGGATTTTTTTAATTTTTTGTTTGGTTGTTAACGCCTGATCTTCTACCAGATCAACAGGGTCGGTTAATCCCATCATGCGTTCCATATCGGACTTGTTTTGTTTAAACGACGGTAAAAACAATAAACCACGATACCAGTTATTAATGTTGTAATACACACGGCCATGAATTAAACCCAGCATGTTTTCTAACATGCCTTGGTGGGCTTGTACCACAGACTCGTTCACACCTAACAAGCGCAAGGTTTGCTCGTACACGGTTTTATAAGCGCGATTGGCAAAACTAAATGTGAGCGGTGTGGTCACGCCACAATAGGA
>JBNMQC010000007.1:0-47810 GCA_051277445.1 Bermanella sp.
GGTCAAGTAAATTGGTTTTGAATTGATTGTGTTTTAATCCTTTCGTATTCGTTAAGAGGCAGCCCATGCAATATTTGCTAAAGGTTGTTTTTCTATAGCCGCGATTCTTCAATTCACGATGAATGCTTGAATACTTAATTTGATGGTTTTCTCTATCTCGTTTTATTTCAATAATGGCAATGTTATTGAGTTGTTTTGTATATTGAGTTTCGATATTTTTAAACTCGATATTAAGATCAATAGTCACCCTTTGATTACTGGTTTTATTCAGCAAAGTGAGTCGTTTATAATTAACCTTTATCTTAGGTTCGAGCGTTTCAGCTTCAATATTAAGCGTATTATTTAGTAGTTCTCGATCAAAGTGATGCTGACGTTCTTGTTCGCGATGCTCTTTTCTTATTTTTTTGGTAAGGCCTTTGTTGTCTTTTATTTTTATTTCATGGTAAAGACGGTTAGATTCTAGGTAGCGTCGTGTTCGTATCTTAAATCGATTTTTTTTGCCGGAATGATGCATATTATAGAGGGCGAATTTATGCGTATCGTAATAGAATGTTTCATAGCTAAATAAAGACTCGCCTTGAATTTCTAAGAGTGAATATTCATTACTTATGGCAGCTAACATTTCTGTTAGCTGATGGATATCAATAACAAACTTATCATCGATGCGATTGAGTAAACTGGCTCGCTCTTGAGAGACGAGTGTGTGTTTGTTAAATTTTCTTAGGCAAAAATCCAGTGAAGGTACATCATTAAAGACGCTCTGTTGCTCATGGGATGACGCAAGTAATGGCGAAGTATTCAAGGCTGAAAATACCCCATGGTTGCGGATACCGATCCTTTTATTGGATTGCTATTGGTTCCATTGCCTGCTGATGCAAATGAAATTGTACCTGAGCGTCCGCTGGCGATGAGTGCTAAATTATTTTCCGAGATGACTTTGAAAAGCATTAAGCTATTGGCGAATCCATGTAATGGTATGGATTGGGCCCTATAACTGGGTGACTCAACGGCAATTTGTAATACATAAACATCTGGTGGAGTGTCGCCACGCCATACGCTGGCCTGGTCGACACCGATTAAGGTGATGGCTTTTGTGTTTGGTAGTGTGTTGGTATCTGTAAGGACACTGATGCCATCCACGCTATCATCACCCAGTGATACCCAGTAGATATTGGCGGTAATGACAGTGTTATCAGACAGTTTAAAATTAAACGTGCCGTTATCGACGGCGGCACCTCCTTCAAAATTCGCCGTCATATTAGTGGTGTTGATGGTTTCACAATTGGGTGTTTCATCCGCAAGTGTGTAATCAATCTGATCGGCACCATCATTGTCGATGGCCTGCTGAAGCGTCTCAACCTGACTTAAAATTTCTGGGCTAGGATCACCTGCAATAAATTGTTTAAGGGCGTTAACCGCATCCTGTGGTGCACTGGTAAGTCGTTGAACGGACTCAATTTCCTGTATTAAATTGGATGGGTTCCAGATATCGGTTAGGAGTTGCTGTATGCGATCGTAATAGCGGGTTCGTGTGGAGTTGATTGAAAATAAGCGCTTTGCTAAACGGTTACTGCGGTATAACGGTCCGCTAGCAGGTTTCAGAAGATTACTGCCAGTGAACGCGGCGTCTAACCCCCATGGGATGTAGTGGAAAAGCCCGTCATCAGGGTTCTTGTAAATATAATAGTTGTTAGCATTGCCCGTGGCCGAATCCCAATTGCCTGTGATGCTGTCCATGGCCCAATAAGTAATGAATTCATCCAGCGCCACAACCCCTTCAATCGCCGCTAGAAACTCACCGTCATTGGTTAATGCCAGTGCGTTTGCCACCGCAGTAAGATCGCTACGATCATTGGCCGTCTTGTTGGTTTTTAATTCAAAGGTTGGATTAAGCTGCTGCCCAAAATCAGATAGTTGGGCTTCATATAGGTTGCCATCTTTATTGTTAAATACACGCTCAAGAAACGGCTTTTTGATGCTCTCCACATGGGTGTACACCCCCATTTCCTCTCCATTGACATACACTTTGGCCAAGCTGCATCTGGGCACTTTAATATCGGCTTGTTCATACAGAGAATAGGCAAGACATTGGCGCGCATGGGTTGGGTCTTGGCGGTTATTATTTAAGGTCATACGTTTTAGACCTTTAAATAACCGTCCTTCAACAGACTCATCAAAGTCCAGCTTGAACGACGGTTTGGTTGGGCTTAAGGAACCGAGATAGCCTTTTTTACGTATCACCACATCGTTTATGACAGTGCCATCAATGTTGACCTTGGCAGTGAACTGGTCGTATTCAAAATCATGGGATGGGCAACGACTGATTCCAGCATCCAGACTGCGACCCTGAGAGGATAGCGCCTTGAAGTCTGCATCGGGCATGCTGATTTGCACAATCATGAGACGCTCGGTATCAAAAGGGTTTTGCGATACGGCACCTAGGTCATTCGGCACAAAAAAATCATCGTTATCTGTTGGGCTAGAGCTACCTGAGCCGCAGGCCGTTAAAAGCCCAAGTGAGACCATTAACATTGAAGCGATGAGCTGCTTTTCCATGACGATATCCTTTCTGTAGAGCCAACACAGGCATTTGTTGACGTTAGGTTATGCCTGTGACGGTTAATGCGAAGCCTCCCAAAGGTGTAGGCGCTAGGTTTTTTATGTGACTTGCGTCACACTTTATAGGGTGTAGTTGGCTGCTGATTAATCGCTGGCGTCAATCGGCCAGATACGTGAATACGTCCGACATACAAGGGTAAGACTCGCATTAACTTGCATATCGCCAAATTGAAGGCAGGAAAACTGCTGGAGAAGTCAAATAGGGCGGGGTTAAACGGGAAGGTGGTTAAACAGCAGGGCAGCCTCTGTTCGAGAGTTAATGTCCAGTTTGCTGTAAATGTTTTGTATGTGACGTTTCACGGTGGCCAGCGAAATATCAAGAACATGGGCAATTTCTTGGTTGCGCATACCTAAGGCTAGGTGTGCTAATACCTCGGCTTCTCGGTTGGTTAAGGTATCCAGGTGTTTGCGTTTGGTGACGAGATCAGGTCGAGAATCATGATTTGAATCTGAACCAGAGTGAGCCGAGTCTGACAGGATTTGCTTAGAGGCCAGCAGCGCCTGCGTTAATGCTTCAAGTTCGGTTGGTGGCTCAAGCGAATTTAACAGAGACTCGATGGATGGCCCGCCGTCTAAAATCAGTTGTTTGTAACCAAGGGATTTTGCTTCCGCTAAAATCGTTAAAAGTAGGCTCGTTGCTTGCTGATGTTCACCTTGTAGATGCAGTAACGAGCATTGAAATAACTCCAAACTAAGTCTACGAGCATGGTTGCTTGATGTTCGAGCTTGAAGGATAAGGTCTTCTAATTCATCGGTTTGATCTTGCCCGCTTAATGTTAGGCCGATGATTTTAATAAAGTATTCAAAGTGCTGCTTCATCGGCAAGTGATTGGGGAGTTCCTCATACTGCATAGCCCATTGAATAATTGGATAAACATTGTTTGCTTTTAGCTCATACAGGCACTGCAAAATACTGGTGTCAGGCATGGCAGAGTATGCCTGATGAGCATCTTCTCGACTTTTGTATTGATGCTCAAAGTCATGAATTTGTTGAAGGCATTGGCCAGCGTCTTCTATTTTTTGCATGCTCATCAATAGTTTGAATTTGAAGTGGTATTGATTAAACACAACTTCTCTTGGCTCAGAAAATTCAGTTATGCTGTTTTCAACCAGCGCATACATCTCTTGAGCTTTTTTAAAATCGAGTTTTTCAATATATAAATAACCAAGTGATGCATACAAAGAAAAGATATTGGGGAGGTTTAAAGCGCCGATACTGGTCAGCCAATGTTTGATATCCAATAAGATAGTGAGTGCTAGGCTTGATTGTCCTGTTTGATACAGGCAATGGCTTAACCAAGAAGCGGTACTAATACAGCACATAATATTTTTTTGTGAGCGCGCCAGTTGAAGTGTATGTTTGCCTAAATCAATGGCGGTGACTAAGTCTTCATGCATAAACGCATGAACAAACTGTAAGTGATACCACCAAGCTTGCATGGGGTGATCGTTATCTATTTCAAAATCACGTTTAATACTCATCATCTGATCGATGCGCCCGTCAAACAGCGCCACCAAATCTTTAAGTATTAGGATCGAGCTTGAAATAATATTTAGCTCCCCCTGGTTATGGATACCATGTTCAGCAAGTGAGTGGTTGTGTTGGTTCAGTAATGCGTCAATGGATGCTTGAGCGCAGTTAATATAATGGTTTAATTCGGTCTTTTTATGTTGGCTAAAGGCTAAGATGGCTTTTAAAAGAGATAGCTTAGGTAGGGCTTCTATGTGTTCTTGTGGGATCTGATGCAATAAAAATTGCAGATAATCAAAGCGACCACCTTTAGATTGATCTTCAAACATATCACCTAAAATAAGAGACGCCATGGGCCAGTCATGTGATTTGATGGCTAGTGAAAAGGTGTCATCATGATGCCCCTGTTTCATTAGCCACAGCATGGCTTTTTTTCTGAGCTTCGTGATTCTTTGTGGTTCAGACTGTGTCAATTTTTGTTCTAACCAATCTCTAAATAGTTCATGTATTTTTATATTCGGTTGTTGCGATGGCCCTGTGTTATCCACCTGCATGGTGAGGCCGCTGGTCATTAATGCATCAAATTCGTCTGTTGAAATATACTCATCAGAAATACCCTGCAAAGCCTGCAGATTGAATCGAGGTAACACACAGGCCGTGCTTAGAAGTTGTTGCGTGTCATCGCTTAAGTTGCTGTATATCTCTTCCATTAAGAATTCAGAAACATACTCGTTGCTAGCTGCATTGATGCTTTGTGTCGATAGATCTGCCGGATTAGATGACATTGCTAATAACTGCACGGCTGCAGGCCAGCCTTGGCTGCGTGTGTAAATTCTGTGAATATCCGCGGCCGTTTTTATTGAACAGCTGCTTGCATTTAACACCTCACTGCATTCTTGTTCGGTATAGTTCAGTTGCGCGCTTGTGAGTAGATATGCGTTTTTTTTGCTTAATCGATTTGGTATTTTTAAGGTGGGCATGGTGCGGCTGGCGATAACCACCTGTAACCAATAGGGTTTGTGATCAATAAAGCGGGCGATGGTGTTCAGAATCTTATGGTTTTTAATATGATGAAAATCATCCAGTACCAGTACACATTGGCTAGGACGATTTCGGCTGCGCGTAAAAGTATGTAAGGCAGTTAGAGTCGCATCACATATGGGGGTGACGTCATCAATGTAGCGGTTTTCTAATAACCGATGCGCCTCTTTAGAAATTTGGGGCGATAAATAGTCAAGGCTTGCACTCAGGTATTGCCAAAACTCACTGGGTACATCGTTCATTTCATCTAGGCTCAACCAGCAAATTTGCTGATCGCTGTGGCTTAACCAATCATAGATTAAATGGGTTTTGCCAAAACCGGCCGCGGCTTGAATAACGATAAGAGGGTATTGCGACGCATTCTGTAATTGAGAGACCAGCGCCTGTCGATGAATCACCTGATTCAATTTAGGCATGGTTAACTTAGTGGTTAAGAGGGCGTGGGTCATGGTGATTGGCCAGAGGGTTTCTGGCCAAAAGAGTAAACACAGTTGTCGTAATTAGCAAATGCCTAACTGGGTTCTTAGGCAGATCCATGCTACTCGTATTTCATTGCTTCAAATAAACGCAGTTTGACTTGTCCTGCTTTTTTCTCGCGGTGCAAGCGCCAGTGTTTAGGGATATTTAAATCACTGAGTTCTTGTTCGCTTTCAATGTAGATCCAGCCACCTGCATTGATTAATTCATGCTGGTCGATTAGCTCTAGGCAGCCGGGTAGCAAGCCTTTGCCAAAAGGCGGGTCTAAGAAAATAATATCAAATGGTGCTGGCAACGTGGCTAAAATCTGCAGCGAGTCCCCCATATGCACATTGCAGTTTTGAGCGCTGAGGGTCTTGGCGTTTTCTTGTAATTGCTTTGCGGCTTTTTGACTGCGCTCTAGAAAGTGAACAAAGCCTGCTTCGCGCGAGAGAGCTTCAAAGCCCAGGGCTCCAGAGCCGGCAAAGACATCCAAGACTTGAGCGCCGGGTAGATACGGCTGCAACCAGTTGAAAACCGTTTCACGCACGCGGTCAGTCGTTGGGCGTAATCCCTCAACATCGGGAAACGGCAAAAGTCGTGAGCGCCACTGCCCGCCAATGATACGTAAACGATTACCTGTTTGCTTAGCCATGAATTACCTGTGACAAATACTAGTTGGGTGGTGCTTGTAACCACTTCTGTTTATTGGCCTGCCAGTCGCGATGCTGCCAATTTTCGATGATAGAAAATTGCTGATGTAAAAAACTACTGGGCAGGTGATAGCGATTCAATAAAACCAATAGCGCACTTAATGATTGTGCGGTCTGTGTGCTCGCTATGGCGTCTTTTATGCTCTGACGCTTAGCTTGGCGCATGATATCCGAATCTAGATCTGTGTCTATGCTGCTTAACAAACTGGGCCACTGTTCTATCAGTAAGCTGTTATTGGCGGTGGCGCTTATAAACTGCAGTGGTGTGGGCTGAATTTGTTTTAGGGTGTTGACCATAATCATCTGCTCAACCCATGTTTGAGCGTCTTCATAACTGCCCGGTAAAACCAACAGCGCCACGTTCCCCTGTGGATAAATGCCACCCTTATGTGGTTCATGCATGGGGGAGCGGTCTGCCGTAAATGGGCTGGTGGGTAATAACGATTCCATGATGACCTGTGCCGCTTGTTCATTGATATTGCCAGTAATGCTGGCAAATAGGCGGGCAGGGTGTAAAAAACCTTGCTGATATTTCTGCAGGCTTGCCCGATGAATACCACTGATGCTCGCTTGCGTTCCTTGTTCGGGGCCTTCGTATGGGTGATGCAAATACGCTTGCTGCCACAGTTCATCTAGGTGGTTAGGCAAGATGTTCTTTGCGTCGTTTAATATATTGTTCGCCAGTGATGGGCGATAGATCAGGCTGCGTAAGCCTTTAATTTGCTGCTTCATGGCTAACGCATCGGTACTGAGTTGGATGCGGATTTCGATGAAATCTGGGCTTTGCGTGACGAGGGCAGGGAGTTTCATCTGCTTGGCTTGATGGTTTAATAAACTGACCAATAGCTGGCTTGTGCCTGCAGAAAAAGGCGAGCGATTAAAACTAAACCCAGCCAAGTAGTGCAGTTGAATATGAATAGACTCGTCGATCATGGGGCTAAACCATACACTTGCGCCGCTATCGGTTTTCCAGATGCTCACCTCCAGTCTAGGAACGGGAGGCACATCCACACTGCCATCGTCTTGGCTGGTTTGACCAAATATGAGAATCAGCACGACGCACACAAGAATCAAAATATTTAAACTGGTGCGGCTAAATGTGGGCTGATGGTCGGTGGGCATACTCTGTCCTTAGAGGCCTAGTTTTTATTGTTGCAGGCCTAACTGATAGCGGTATTTAAAGGCGACTAATGTTAGGATAGCTCTTTTATAGCATTAGGTGGAACAAGGCCCATGTTTGGCTGGGGAAAATCTAAAAAAAAGGCGGAAAACGCCCCTAAGCCTCAACCCACAGAAAATGCGGTTGAGCAAGAAATAGTCGAGTCGGCGCCAGAACAAGCGCCAGTGGAAATTGAGCAACCTGAAGTCATTCAGGTCGATGCGCCCGTTGAACAGGCTCAAGCAGATAACCCAACGCCAAGTGTTCCTGCGAGCAAAGCCGGTTTTTTTGCTCGAATTAAAGCGGGCTTGTCACGCACCCGTTCAGGTTTGGCAGATGGCTTAGGTGATTTATTACTGGGCAAGAAGGAAATTGATGACGATTTATTAGAAGAAATCGAAACGCAATTGCTCATGGCCGACATTGGCGTGGCAGCCACTCAAGATATCATCACTGACTTAACCGCTCGCACATCGCGTAAAGAGTTAAAAGATTCTGGCGCACTGTATGAAGCGTTAAAAGTCAGCCTAACGGACTTGCTTGAGCCGTGTCATGCACCGCTTGAAATCCCGAAGTCAGATTCACCATTTGTCATTTTAATGGTGGGTGTGAACGGTGTGGGCAAGACCACGACCATAGGTAAAATGGCGAAACGTTTTCAGGCGCAAGGCAAATCGGTCATGTTAGCGGCGGGGGATACTTTCCGTGCGGCGGCTGTTGAGCAATTGCAAACCTGGGGCGAGAGCAATAACGTGCCGGTGGTGGCTCAACATACGGGTGCCGATAGTGCTTCTGTCATTTTTGATGCGGTGCAAAGTGCGAAAGCCAAAGGGATTGATGTGCTCATTGCGGATACGGCGGGGCGTTTGCAAAATAAAGCGCACTTGATGCAAGAGCTAGAAAAAGTGGTGCGCGTCATGAAGAAAATTGACGAAACCGCTCCCCATGAAGTGATGCTGGTGCTTGATGCAGGCACGGGCCAAAACGCCCTTAGCCAAGCCAAATTGTTCCAGCAAGCAGTGGGTGTGAACAGTATTAGTTTAAGCAAACTCGATGGCACTGCCAAAGGTGGCGTGATCTTCGCTATCGCTAAAGAGTTGGCGTTACCGGTGCGCTTCATTGGCGTGGGTGAGCAGATAGATGATTTGCGTCCATTTGATCGTGAGCAGTTTATAAACGCGTTATTTGCTGACGATTAAGCAGAGCCAGTCGAACACATATAATAATAACAGGGTGGTTTGTGGCACACGTTCTATTTGACCGAGTCAGTAAAAGTTATCCCGGCGGCCATCATGCCCTTACGGATTTAAGCTTTGAGCTTGCCAAGGGTGAGATGGCGTTCTTAACCGGCCATTCTGGTGCGGGAAAGTCCACCTTGCTCAAACTCATCATGTTGATGGAAAAAGCCAGCAAGGGTGAAGTGCTCATTGATGGCGTTAACCTTGCGCGCGTGTCCAATAGCCAAATCCCTTATCACCGTCGCCGTGTGGGCGTGGTATTTCAAAATCACCAGTTATTATTTGATCGCAGCGTATTTGAAAACGTGGCATTGCCCCTGCGCATCAGTGGCTACACCAGTCGAGACCTAGAGCGCCGCGTACGTGCCGCCCTTGATAAAGTGGGCCTGCTATCAAAAGAAAAACAAAACCCAATTGAGCTAAGTGGTGGTGAGCAGCAGCGTGTGGGCATTGCCCGAGCGGTGGTCAATAAGCCCAGCTTGATTTTAGCGGATGAGCCCACCGGTAACCTTGATCCAAAACTCTCTAGCGAGATTATGAGCTTATTTGAGCAGTTTAATGGTGTAGGCGTCTCTGTATTAGTGGCCAGCCATGATTTGCCCTTGATTAATCGCATGGGGTATCGCGTAATTGGCTTGAACAATGGTCGCTATGCTGGTGAGCGGGCAGCGGGTGTTGTCTCAGGAGGTGAGCGTGGCTAAACCTTCCCCCAAGCCCAGTAATCAGCAAAGCCGTGTCACCATTAAAAGCCAGGGCTCAGCGTATTTTCAGCACCATAAGCTGATGGCGGTAGACAGTCTTAAGCGCTTACTAGCAGCCCCAGGTTCTAGCTTGATGACGTGGTTAGTACTCGCTATCGCCCTGTCTCTACCCATGACCTTGTATGTCTCGCTTGAGAATGTAAAACAGCTGAGCCGCAATTGGGATCAAACCAGTCAAATCAGTGTGTACCTAAAAAAGGGCGTTTTAGAGCGCTTTGCCAATGAAATGACCCAAGACATAGCAGACTGGCCCAATGTGAGTAGTGCGATTTATATCGGCCCCGATCAAGCCTTGAAAGAATTCAGTGCCACTACCGGCTTAAGTGATGTGATTTTTGGCTTGGCGGATAACCCTTTACCTGGGGTAATCAGCGTGATTCCTAGGCTTGCTAACCAAGATGAAAATACTCTGGAGCAATTGCAGCAAAAGCTGCAGGCACTGCGCCATGTGGATTCGGTTCAGCTGGATTTAATGTGGGTTAAACGCCTGTATCAATTCATGGAATTAGGGCAGCGTTTGGTTTGGGCGCTGGCGGCGTTATTAGGTTTAGCGGTGCTCTTGATCATAGGCAACACCATTCGTTTGTCTATCGAAAGCCGCCGAGATGAAATCCGCGTGGTGAAGTTAGTGGGTGGTACCGATGCCTTTGTGCGCCGCCCGTTTTTATACACAGGCCTGTGGTTTGGTCTAGGTGGCGGGCTTATTGCTTGGATATTATTGAGCGCGGGGCTTTTTTGGCTCTCTGGGCCTGTTGAGCAGCTGATTAGCCTGTATGGCAGCGAATTTACTCTGCAAGGCCTTGGTTTTGTGGATAGTTTATTGCTGATTTTTGACGGTGTGATACTGGGCTGGCTGGGGGCTTGGCTGGCGGTTTCGCGTCACCTGAGTAGCATTGAGCCCTAGTCTTGGGACATTGGCCAAGAGTGTCTCAATGCAGCAACAAATAGTTGCTAACATATAAGTAAATGGAACTATCTAGGCCCTTGGCGCTCAAAATCCTCAGTGCTACACTGCACCTAGTTAAATGTTCTACATGTGAATAAATAGGAGAACACCCTAACAATGAACACAAGCTTGATGGCCCAAAACATCGCTAGTCTTACTCCAGGTCGTGACCTAGATGGCTACCTGAATGCGATCGGCGGCATTGCTGTGTTGACCGCTGACGAAGAGAAAGAATTAGCGGAACGCTTATATTACGAAGAAGACATCGACGCAGCTCGTCACTTGGTTGTCTCACACCTGCGCTTTGTTGTGCACATTGCCAAAAGCTACAGCGGTTATGGCTTGAACCAGTCTGACCTTATTCAAGAAGGCAATGTGGGCTTAATGAAAGCCGTAAAACGCTTTAACCCAGAAGTTGGCGTACGCCTTGTGAGCTTTGCGGTTCACTGGATCAAAGCGGAAATACACGAATTTATCCTCAAAAACTGGCGTATTGTTAAAGTCGCTACCACTAAAGCTCAACGTAAGTTGTTCTTTAATTTACGCAGCGCCAAAAAGAAAATGGGCTGGTTAAACGAATCAGAAGCGCAAACCATCGCCGATGATCTTGGTGTTTCACTAAGAGAAGTAAAAGAAATGGAAGGTCGCTTGACCTCCCATGACACCGCTTTTGATAGTCCCGTGGCTGACGATGAGGACACCGCTTACCAAGCACCGGTGAACTACATTGAAGATCATAGCTTTGACCCTGCAGTAGCCGTTGAAAACGCGGACTACGAGCAAGACAGCACGGCAAGACTACAAGATGCCATGTTAGAGCTGGATGATCGCAGCAAGGACATTCTGATGCGCCGCTGGTTGCTTGAAGAAAAAGCCACCTTGCACGAACTCGCCGCTGAATATGGTGTATCGGCTGAGCGTATTCGTCAGCTAGAGAAAAACGCCATGAACAAGGTGAAAGGTCTTATTCAAGCGGAAGCTTGATGTGTCCTAACCATAGAAAGGCCCGCTTAGTCGGGCCTTTTTTGTTTTTAGGCCACTGCTGGTTCCACATTTCATCCACTCACTGCTAGTTACTGCTTATGATTGCCTCCCTGCTTCGCTCCAAAAATATTCTGATTCTTGCTGCATTAATGGGCTTTTTAAGTGTCGCCATTGGTGCATTTGCCGCCCATGCCCTGAAAAGTTTACTGCCCAGTTATGCGTTGATGTGGGTGGATACGGGGGTGAAATACCAAATGCTCCATGGTGGCGTGTTGTTGATCTTAGGTTTCGTTCTTAAACAATGGCCTAACTGGGTGATGATCAAATGGGCAGCGGCCAGTTTTCTGCTGGGAGTCCTACTGTTTAGCGGCAGTTTATATATAATGGCGGCCACCCAGATTAAGGCCTTGGGCATGATCACGCCAATCGGCGGTGTTGCCCTGTTAGTTGGCTGGCTGTGTTTGCTGATAGCGGCATTCAAACAGCCCGAATGAGAACACTATGACAGATAAAGATACCCCGCAAATCCAGATGCCAAGTGAAGTCGAAAAAGACCAGCATGGCGCCCCTAAAGATGTGGCTTTTGCAAAGCGCATTAAAAGCTTTGTCGTGCGCGCAGGACGTATGACCGAGCTACAGCGCGAAACCTATGCTCGACACATGTCAGAAAAGGGCCTGACCCTAGAGATGGGCATGCTGGATTACGCTGATGTGTTTGGTAACGATAACCCAGTTGTGCTGGAGATCGGCTTTGGTATGGGCAAAAGCCTAGTAGAAATGTGCCAAGCGAATCCACAGCTTAATTACATCGGCATTGAGGTGCACACCCCAGGTGTGGCCAAGCTATTACGTGATGCCGAAGACTTTGGCGTAGAGAATTTACGCGTGTTTGAATGTGATGCCATTGAAGTATTAGAGCAGTGCATTCCTGATGGTTCTCTACAAACCATGCAGTTGTACTTCCCTGATCCGTGGCATAAAAAGCGTCACAATAAGCGTCGCATTGTGCAGCCAAAATTTGCTCAAGATATTCGTAAGAAATTAAAAATCGGCGGTACCTTCCACATGGCCACCGACTGGGAGCACTACGCGGAACACATGCTTGAGGTGATGGAAGTGGCTGAAGGCTATGAAAATACAGCCGGCAAGGGTAATTATCATCCGCGCCCCGATTTTCGTCCATTAACCAAGTTTGAAAATCGTGGCGAAAAACTTGGCCATGGTGTGTGGGATTTGATCTACGCCCGTACAGAATAAGTATCTATAGCGTATTTAATTTAACAGGAATATGTAATGTCATTGAAGAAAGATAAAGAAAAAGTATTTGGCGGTGAGTTTACCGAAGAAAGCATGCGCTATTTCTTGGAAAGCAAAAGCTATGACGGTACCGATGTTGATTTCATTAACATTCTAAAAGCGTACCAGCACATGACGCCAGAAATTTTTGCACAGTTTGTTGAGTTCTTTAAAGAAGAAGGTCATAACGTCAATGCAAAAAACCTTGAAGGTGAAAGTGCGTTAGCGGTGATTGCTTCTCATGAGCCTGGTAAACCTTATGCGGAAGCATTGCAGGCGGCAGGTGCACTTTAAGCTGTTTATGCCATGTTAAATAAAAAGGAGCCAGTGGCTCCTTTTTTGGTTTTAAGGAAACGAAAACGCTAGCGCAATTTAAACACTAAGAGTAAAAATGTAAGAAGTGAATTACAAAAACTTCTCTAGCAGCGCATTTAAAAACAATTGCCCTTGGGTCGTGGTTTTCAACTTGTCACCACTTTCCAAAAGCCCTTGTTTTATTAATGCATCCACTTTGTCTTCGATATCGCTATAAACAAGACCCGTTCGTTCGCTGAATAGCGTTTTATCCACGCCATGAAATAAGCGCAAGCCGTTCATTAAAAACTCTAAATCCCGATCTTCAATTTCTATATTGTCTTGTACCACTAAAAAGCGTTTAGCGAGATTTAGATAATCTTTTGGCAGGCGCGTTTTTGCAGTGCGATAGATTTTACTTTGCGTAATATCATCATGGGGAATGGTGAGCTTGCCATGGGCCCCAGCACCAATGCCCAGATAATCTCCAAACTGCCAATAATTTAAATTGTGCTTGGCTTGCTTACCTTGTTTGGCATAGGCTGAAATCTCGTATTGATCATAACCATTGTCGGCTAATAGTTGTTGCCCTGCTTCTTGAATAGCCCATAGGGTTTCATCTTGTGGTAAAACCGGTGGGCGTTTAAAAAATTCGGTATTGGGTTCAATGGTTAGTTGATACCAACTTAAATGCGTAGGGTTAAGATCAATACCTTGTTGTAAGTCGGCAAGGGCATCTTCTAAGGTTTGATCTGGCAGGCCATGCATAAAATCCAAATTAAAATTATCAAATCCTGCGGTTTTCGCCATATTAACAGCGTTAATGGCTTCTTGGCCTGAGTGAATGCGACCTAGATGTTTAAGTTGGTGATCTTGAAAACTCTGAATGCCAATGGATAATCGGTTAATGCCTAGTGCTCTATAGCCCTTAAATTTTTCCGCTTCAAATGTGCCGGGGTTCGCTTCCATGGTGATTTCAATATCATCACTAAAACGTAGGCGTTTTTTTAAACCACTAAATAAATCCTGATACGCATCAACACTCAACAGAGAGGGTGTGCCGCCACCGATAAAGATACTGTGAATTGGGCGTGCAGCAACACCTTGTTCATTTAGCCAGGCAAGGTCCACATCTAAGTCATCGAGCAGAGCCGTAATGTATTCACGTTCTGGCAGTGAACTATCCGCTTTGTGGCTATTAAAATCACAATAAGGGCACTTACGCACACACCATGGCACATGAATGTATAAGGACAGGGGCGGCAGAACCATGGTTGAAAACCCAGAGTGTGTCATTACAGGCGAAACACCTGCTTTAATTGTTCGATGGCTTGTCCGCGATGACTGAGTTTGTTTTTCTCTTCTTTGCTTAGCTGAGCCGACGTGCAGTTCAGTGCTTCAATGAAAAATAACGGGTCATAGCCAAAGCCCCCAGTCCCATCGAGTTCAGTTTTGATTTGACCTTCCCATGCACCTTGGCAAATAAGCGGGTTAGGATCTTTGGCGTGACGAACATAGGCTAGGACACAATGAAAACGAGCACCACGGTTTTCAGGTTGCACGCCTTTTAAGGCTTTTAGAAGCTTAAGGTTATTCTTTTCATCGCTGGCGGGGCCCGTTTCGCCATCCATAATGCTGTAGCGAGCGCTGTAAATACCCGGTGCACCGTCTAATGCGTCTACTTCTAAGCCGCTGTCATCAGCCAGTGCCGGTAAGCCTGTAGCAAGAGAGGCATGGCGTGCTTTCAATATGGCGTTTTCGATGAAACTTAAACCGGTTTCATCGGCATCGGTAACGTCAAATTCACTTTGTGGAATCAGCTCAACATCAAAACCATCAAGTGCATTTTGCAACTCAGCGAGTTTTCCTTTGTTGCCACTGGCAAGAACGATTTGTTGTTTCGACATAATAGATGCTTTAAAGGTTAAAAAAGGAAAGCCGCTTAGAATAAGCGGCTTATTTTAAGCGAGTGTGAATGAATTATTCGCCGCGATAAAAACGTTGAGAGAAATTCACATCATAAGGGCGGGTCATGCCTTCAGGTGTCACTTTTAGATTAAAGCGATACATATCTTGATCATAAAAATCGAAGGTGCTGTAAAAATACAACGCACTGGTTTCTTGTACACGGGTAAAACTGAGCTCTTGTGTTTGGCCGATCAGGTTCGACATGGTGCCTTCAATCTTGGCATTCCAAGCCACTGGCAGCGGACCCTGACCTTTTTTTAGGACGCTAAGATTTAAAAAGCCAATGTTGCGGCTACGAGTTATGCCATAAAGCTTGGCCACATCTTTATCTAGCTCACTGCTGGTTAAGCCGATGAAATGCACTTCGTAGTCACCAAAGACTTGCTTTTGTTCACCTTGGATATCGGCAAAAGTTAGGCTTGTCAGTAATAATAAACAGCTTGTTATAAATAAACGCATGATATTTTTTAACTCCTAGCGGGTTACACGATACATGGCGATCTCACCTAATAGGTTAGGCCATAAACGGGTAGATAGCGACTGAGCATGGCGACTATCCACAACTGTGCGCTCGACAATTTTTAATCCTTTATCACGACATAGGTTTTCAAAATCATGGAATGTGCACATATGAATATTCGGTGTGTCGTACCAGTTATAAGGTAAGGTTTTAGACATCGGCATCGCACCTTTGAGCATCAGATAAAAACGGGTGCGCCAATAACCAAAGTTAGGGAAGGTGATGATGGCTTCTTTGCCGACCCTTAACATATCATCTAATAGGATGTCAGGACGGCGAACCGCTTGCAGTGCTTGGGTCATAACAACCGTGTCCACACTGCCATCTTTGAAGTGTTTAAGGCCATGGTTAAGGTCGTGCTCGATGACGTTTAGGCCTTTCTCAACACAGCTGACAATGCAATCTGGATTAATCTCTAAGCCGTAGCCTTGGCATTGTTTTTCATTTTTCAAATAAGCCAGTAGATCACCATGGCCGCAGCCCAAATCCAGTACTTGGCTGTTTGGGTTGATCCATCTTTCGATGATGTTTAAATCTCTGCGCAGAGTGGATGGCTGTTGTTGGCTCATAGCGCAAGCTCCTTAGCAATACGCTCCATGTAAGCAGTGAAGATGTTTACATATCTTGGAATCGGGATTAAAAACGCATCATGGCCTTTTTCAGACTCGATGCGCGCATAGGCCACTTCTTTATCGGCTTCGATTAGCGCATCAACAATTTCTTCACTTCGCTCAGGACTAAAGCGCCAGTCGGTGGTGAAACTCACCACTAGAAATTTACATTTAGCGTGGCTTAGGCACTTCGCTAAGTCGTTGTCGTAGTACTGGGATGGATCAAAGTAGTCCAGTGCTTTTGTCATGAGCAAGTAAGTGTTTGCATCAAAAGTAGTGGAAAACTTTTCACCCTGATAATGCAGGTAACTTTCTACTTCAAATTCAGGGGTGTAGTCATAACGGACTTCGTCACCTTTCAAGTCACGGCCAAACTTCTCACCCATGGCATCATCACTTAAATACGTTAGGTGAGCCAACATACGTGCCTGCATCAAACCAGCTTTTGGAATTGTATTGTGCTTTAAGTAATGGCCGTCATGAAATTCAGGGTCGCTCATGATAGCGTTACGTGCCACTTCGTTAAAGGCGATATTTTGCGCGCTGAGTTTCGGTGCAGAAGCAATCACCACACTATTGTGTAAACGATCTGGGTACTGAATTGCCCAGCGCATGGCTTGCATGCCACCCAAGCTGCCACCGACCACGGCGGCAAATTTATCGATGCCTAAGTAATCGGCTAAACGAGCTTGGCTTTCGACCCAGTCGCGTACGCGCAACATAGGAAAATCACTGCCAAAAGGCTCGCCTGTTTCTGGGTTAATTGAGGTTGGCCCAGTACTACCATGACAGCCACCTAAATTGTTAAGTGCAATGACGAAAAACTTGTTGGTATCGATGGCTTTGTTTGGACCAATGCAGCTGTCCCACCAACCGGGTTTTTTATCGTCCATGCTGTGATAACCGGCGGCATGATGGTGTCCGCTTAATGCATGGCAAATTAATACAGCATTGGATTTGTCGGCGTTAAGCTCACCATAGGTTTCATACATGAGCTCATAGCGCTCAAGAATTTTACCGCTGCGCAGTTCTAAGGGTTCGTTAAAGATAGCAATCTGAGGCGTGACTACGCCAACTGAATTGGCAGGTATTTCTTGCGGCATTCAATTGGTCCTGCATGAAGTAGAGAAGAAATTATAAAAGGCGCAGTGTACGGCACTGCGCGCTAAAAATCCCCTTTAACGGCATCAAAGGCCGATAATAAAACCAGGGGCACCCGTTTGACGAGCGGTTGAAATTAAAAGAATTTCAAACACGTTAATGGTTAAAAACAAAACGATGGGGCTAATGTCAAAACCACCCATATCCGGAAGTAGTTTACGGATAGGTGCCATAACGGGTTCTAAAATCTGACGCAATAATAATAACGCAGGGTTACCACTTTGCGGCGCAAGCCAGCTTGAAATAACCATGATGAGTAATCCCCAAAAGTATAATTTTAGGAATAACCCAGATGTGCCAAGCATGGCCCAAACGGCAATGCTGCCCCAAGGTAGACCGTAGCCTGCAATTAGTAAGCTTAATGAGATGGCGACCATCTGCACAATAATAAGCAAGGCAATCGCCGCCCAATCAAAACCGGCAAAGCCTGGAATGATCTTACGTAAAGGAAGTATCAAAGGGTTAGACGCTTTCACCACAAATTGACTGATGGGATTATAAAAATCGGCTCGTGCGGCTTGCAATAAAAAGCGCAGAAGAACGATAAATAAGAAAAACCCGGCAACCGCATTCACCAGCAGTAAACCGATTTGTGCTGACGCTGATTCCATTTGATGCTCCTAATTAATTATTTAGCCAGTGCAGCTTGCTGAATTTCAGTAAGTTCGGCAATGCCTTTCTTAGCAAGTTCCAACATAGCGTTTAATTCAGCGGGTTGGAAAGGCTCACCTTCCGCGGTGCCTTGGATCTCGATGAAGCCGCCATTGTCGGCCATGATCACGTTAAGGTCGGTTTCGGCATTGCTGTCTTCAGCATAGTCTAGGTCTAAAACCGCTTCGCCGTTGTAAACCCCCACAGAAACAGCACCGATCATGTATTTCATTGGATTGGCTTTTAATTGACCGTTTTCAATCATGTGGTTGATCGCATCCATTAGGGCAACACAGGCACCGGTAATCGATGCGGTGCGAGTGCCACCGTCTGCTTGAATTACGTCGCAGTCGATGGTGATGCTGTTTTCACCAAGGGCTTTGAGGTCTATGGCAGCGCGCAGTGAACGACCAATTAAACGGCTGATTTCAACAGTACGACCAGCTTGTTTGCCTTTGGCCGCTTCACGCATCATGCGTGAACCGGTGGAGCGTGGCAGCATGCCGTATTCCGCGGTCACCCAGCCTTGGCCTTGGCCACGTAAAAAACTCGGCACACGGGTTTCAACGCTGGCGGTACAAATGACTTTTGTGTCACCAAACTCAACCAATACCGATCCTTCAGCATGCTTGGTGAAGTTACGGGTGATTGTCACTTCGCGCAGTTGGTCTAGGGAGCGTCCGCTTGGTCTCATGGTGTTCTCGAATCGATAAATGTGAGTGCATTATACTGGCCTTGGCCATAAGGCCAAGGCAGATTTTGTTTAGTTTGGGCGCTTCATATTAATATTGTTTATTCAAAGGTATTTGGTGGGGCTGTTTGGGTGATCAGATGGATATTGTGTATGAAATACACTCGATAATATTGAATCACTGGCCAAAGATTAGGTGTAATCCACGGTGGAATGTAAAATCATCAGATTAATGCATCAGGAGCTTAGTATGCACAGCATGACAGCGTTCGCTCGAGTGGACACTCAGACGGAGGTAGGCAGCTTTACTTGGGAAATTCGTTCAGTTAATTCGCGCTATTTAGAATTGCACTTCCGCTTACCCGAGACCCTGCGTGGCGTTGAGGCACAAGTACGGGAAGTGCTGCGCCAGCAACTTCAACGCGGTAAGGTTGAATGCAGTTTGAAGTTTACGCCACAGGTTCAGTCCCAAGGCATGAGTGTGAACGAGGCGCTCGTGAGCCAGCTCAATGGGGCGGCGGATCATGTGCATAGCATTATTGGCCCTGGTAATGCATTAAATGCACTGGAGATTTTAAAATGGCCTGGCGTGCTTGAGCAGCCAAGCCTAGATAGCAAGGTCATCGAACAAGATGCGTTATCGGCTTTTCAAGTGGCGCTTGATCAGTTGGGCGCCATGCGTGAGCGCGAAGGGGCGGCACTTAAGCAGTTCATTGAGCAACGTTTGTCAGGCATTGAAGAGCAGGTCATCAAGGTTAAAGCGTTATTGCCTCAAATATTAACC
Source organism: Bermanella sp. (assembly GCA_051277445.1). Lineage (GTDB taxonomy): Bacteria > Pseudomonadota > Gammaproteobacteria > Pseudomonadales > Oceanobacteraceae > Bermanella. The sequence continues at coordinate 19,365 of JBNMQC010000007.1, forward strand.
GCTCAGCGTGAAAACCTGTTGAGTAAGCTTGAGGACCTTAAGCAGCAGGTGGATGCGGATCGGTTTGAGCAAGAAATGGTCATGGTGCTCAATAAAGCGGATGTGGACGAGGAGCTGGATCGCTTAGATGCCCATCTTGGCGAAGTGAAGCGAATTCTAAAGCAAAAAGGGGCCGTGGGGCGTCGCTTAGACTTTATGATGCAAGAGCTGAATCGCGAAGCGAATACCTTATCGTCCAAGTCCATATCTCATTTAACCACGCAAATCGCGGTGGAGTTAAAAGTACTGATTGAGCAAATGCGCGAGCAAGTGCAAAACATCGAATAACGGCTGTCTTTGCCCAAAAACCTGGCGTTTCAGCGCTTCCTTGTTTATGGGGCTCTGCTAGACTGACAGAGCCAATCTTTTTCAGGATCGAACATGCCCAAGTCTCTCGCCTCTGCGCTGCGTATCACGGTTTTATACGGTGTGTTTGCGGCGCTCTGGATTGTGTTTTCAGATAAGGCGCTGGAGTTATTAATTACGGATGTGAACATCATGACCCAGGCGCAAACGCTTAAGGGTTGGTTGTTTGTGGCGGTCACCACTGGCCTTTTGTTTGTGCTGGTTTCCAATGCGTTCAGTACTATCGAATCTTTTCATCAAGTGGATACATTAACGGGTTTAATGCGTCATTTTGCATTTCAGCAAGCATTGGATAAAACCCTGCAGCAGCGTCACGACAATCAAGTGGCCATGGTGATGTATCTTGATTTTCGCGAGTTCTCAAAACTCAATCACAACCTTGGTTTTGATCAAGCAGACCACCTATTGGTTACGTTTTCTGAGCGATTAAAGCAAACCTACAGCGGCAGTGTTTTAATTGGCCGCTTGGGGCCGGATAAATTTGCCGTAGCGCACCTAGTGGATCGCACCAGTGACCATATTGAGAGTGCCACCAACCAGTTGCGCCAAGCATTCGATACCAATGCGCGAGCCAATCAATTGGACCTTAAGTGCGTCATGGGGGTTGCCATTGAGCCCAGCGATGGTCGAACCGCCAAGTTACTCATGTCGGCTGCTGCCACGGCTCTGAATAAAGCCAAGTCGGAGCAAAGTGATGTGCAGTTTTATAATAAAGATCTGTCTCAGCAAGAGTCCGAGCGCCAATCTCTTGTGCAGGAGCTGCGTATTGCTCTGAAAAATGAAAGCCTCTCTCTGGTTTACCAACCTCAATATAGTTTGTCATCCCAAGCCTTAACAGGTGTCGAAGTCTTGATTCGTTGGCGTCATCCTCGCTTGGGGTTTGTGGCGCCTGATCATTTCATTGAGTTAGCGGAAGAGAATAATCTATGCGATAAGATTTCCGCTTTTGTGATTAAAAGAGCTCACCAAGAACTGAGTGAAATGGGGTTGTTGGATGGGGCCATCCCCCGTGTGTCGATTAACATCTCTGCAGTGGAATTTAACTCCACATCCTTGATGGCCAAGCTGATGGGTCATATTGAAAAAGTCCCTGCCCTTGCGGATAAGATGCAGGTGGAAATCACCGAAACCGCAGCACTCGATGACATCAATAAAAGCGCTCGGGTAATCGAAGGTCTCAAACAAAAAGGCATCCGTTTTTCCGTGGATGACTTTGGCACCGGGTACACCTCCCTTGTTATTTTGCGTGACCTGCCGATTAATGAAGTGAAGATCGACCGCTCATTCATAAACTGCCTAAACGAAGACAAAAAGTCCCATGCCATCGTGAAAGCCATTATCACCATGAGTCAGGGTTTTGATATGACGGTGGTGGCTGAAGGGGTAGAAACACAACAACAGCAGGATATGCTGACGGCGCTGGGTTGTAACGAAGCACAAGGCTATTATCTGGCCATGCCCATGGAAATCCATAAACTCGCCGCTGTGCTGAGCTAAATTCATACAAACGCTCTGACATCCGCTCCATTGATTTTGCCAAGGTTAAAATCTTGCTATCATTAGGGGTCTAATCCCGTACTTTTTTGCTGTAGAGACCCCTCCATGACTGCCGGAACCTTATATATTGTCAGCGCTGCATCAGGCACTGGTAAAACCAGCTTGTTGAATGTGTTACTACAACAAACCTCTAATATTGCCGTATCGGTAAGTCATACCACGCGAGCCATGCGAGATGGTGAAGAAAACGGAAAGCATTACCACTTTGTGCAAAAAGCCGAATTTGAAACCCTGATTGAACAGGGGGATTTCCTAGAACACGCTCAGGTATTCGGTAATTACTACGGCACCAGTCAAAGTGCGGTACAGCAACAATTAGCCACCGGTGTAGACGTGATTCTTGAAATTGATTGGCAAGGGGCACAGCAAGTGCGCCGATTAATGCCCCAGGCGGTGAGTATTTTTATTTTGCCGCCATCTCGCCAGGCCTTGTTGGACCGTCTAACCGGTCGCGGCCAAGATAGCGAAGAGATCATTACCGGTCGAATGAACGAAGCGGTAAGTGAAATGAGCCACTTTCACGAGTATGACTATGTGGTGATCAACGATAATTTTGAAGTGGCATTAGGCGAATTAAAGTCTATTTTTCAAACCGAGCGTCTGCGCATTGGCAGCCAAAGTGAGCGCCACAAAGAAATGATCACCAACTTATTAAGTTAAATACCCTTAAAAACAGGGTTAATAGCGAAATGAATCCACCGCGATAGAGTTAAACAATTGGCGTAAACCAGCGGCTTTTTGTAAACTAACCCATCAGACATTGTAAATGGCAGTTCGCTGCCCCATAGATAGAGATTAAATCATGGCTCGCGTAACCGTAGAAGATTGCCTAAACAGCGTAGATAACCGTTTCGAACTTGTAATGCTAGCCAGCAAGCGTGCTCGCCAGCTTTCCATGCAAGGTGCTGAGCCACTAGTAGCCCCAGAGAATGACAAGGTAACCGTTATTGCTCTTCGTGAAATTGCTGAAGGCAAAATCACTCAAGCATCAATGGCTGCTGCTGAAGCTGCTGCATTAGCTGCTGAGCAAGAGTAAGTATGAAAGCATCCTTACTTTTGCCAGCAAGAATTAGGAGGTAAAGGGTGCTTACAGTAGATGCATTAGCCGAGCGCTTAAGCAGCTATTTAGATCCCGAGCAAATCAATCAGGTTTGCCGGGCTTACTATTACGCCGAGCAGGCCCACGAAGGTCAGTATCGTCGTAGTGGTGACCCCTATATTGTGCACCCACTGGCGGTGGCCAATATCCTTTCTGAAATGCACATGGATCCTCAAAGCCTAATGGCGGCCATGCTGCACGACGTGATCGAAGATACCGCGGTTCCCAAAGAAGCTTTAGTTGAACAATTCGGAGAAACCGTCTCTGAGCTGGTGGATGGTGTCAGTAAGCTGACCCACATTAAGTTCGAAAGCCAAGAAGAAAAACAGGCCGGTAACTTTCAAAAAATGGCCATGGCCATGGCCCGTGACATCCGCGTGATCTTAGTTAAGCTTGCTGATCGCTTGCATAACATGCGCACACTGGACTCAATGCCCCCAGAAAAGAAACGCCGCATTGCCCGTGAAACCCTCGAAATATATGCCCCCATTGCCAACCGTCTGGGCATTAGTAATATTCGAATCGAGCTAGAAGACTTATGCTTTAACGCTAAATATCCCATGCGCAGCAACATGATTCGCAAAGCGGTTAAAGCGGCTCGGGGTAATCGCAGTGAGCTGGTGGATAAAATCAGCAAGGCCATTAAAAAGCGCTTAAAAGAAGAAGGTTTAGGTGCGCGTGTCATCGGTCGTGAAAAACACCTGTACTCGATTTATCGTAAAATGAAGGAGCAGAAAAAGTCCTTCAAACAAATTATGGATGTGTACGGCTTTCGCATCATTGTGGATAACGTAGACAGTTGTTATCGCGCACTGGGTTTCATTCATAACCAGTACAAGCCGGTGCCGGGTCGCTTTAAAGACTATATCGCCATCCCAAAATCCAACGGTTACCAATCCTTGCATACCTCCGTTGTAGGCTTAGGTGGTGTGCATATTGAAATTCAGATTCGCACCGAAGAAATGGAGGCCATGGCTCATAACGGCATCGCTGCCCATTGGCTGTATAAAGACGAAGAAGGCGAAACCGAAAGCAAAGGCAACAAGCGCGCACGCCAATGGGTACAAGGTTTACTTGAACTGCAACAGCGTGCCGGTAACCCACAAGAATTTATCGAAAGCGTAAAAGTGGATTTATTCCCTGATGATATTTATATCTTTACGCCAAAAGGGCGCATCGTTGAGATGCCAAAAGAAAGCACCGTGGTTGACTTTGCCTACAGTGTGCATACCGATGTGGGCAATTCCTGTGTGGGTTGTCGTATTGATCATCAGCTGGCACCGTTAAGTACAAAGTTAGTTAGTGGCCAAAGTGTTGAAATTATCACCGCACCAGGGGCAAGCCCGAACCCATCATGGTTAAATTTTGTGGTGACCTCCAAAGCACGAAGTAACATACGTCATTACCTGAAAAATCAAAAACAAGATGAATCGGTTTCTCTGGGGCGTCGCTTATTGGCCAGTGCCTTAAGTATGTTCCATTTAAATCTCGATGAAATTGATGCCATTCATCTTGAGCACTTGTTAAAAGAATTTAATGTTAAGCAACTGGAAACCTTGCTTGAAGAGATCGGTTTAGGATCTCGTGCACCACAAGCCATTGCCCGCCGCCTTGCTGTATTTGTGCTAGGCAAAGAAGACGGCGTAAGCTCCATAAGTAGCGAAGGCGTATTCAGTATTAACGGCAAGGAAGGTGGTGTAGTGAGTTACGCCAAGTGTTGCAGCCCAATACCAGGTGACCAAATTGTGGGCTACTCAAGCTCTGGTCGGGGGTTAGTGGTGCATTCTAATACTTGTAAGAATATGTTGGAACTCATTGATCAGACCGATAAATGCTTGCCATTAATTTGGGATGATAAAATCAAAGAAGATTTTTCCGTAACGTTACGCGCTTGGGTCGAAAATGGTCGTGGTTTGGTTGCACAAATGGCATCGGCTGTGACTGAAGCCGATGGTAATCTTGAGCAAATCAGCGTTGAAGACAAAGACGCCAAGCTCAGTGTTATGAGTTTGCGCATTGGGGTTAACGGTCGTAAGCACTTAGCGGATGTCATGCGTAAACTACGTAAGAATAAAGCGGTAAATAAAATCACTCGTTTGAAAAACGCGAACCGATAAACCGAAACGATAAAACCTACAAATTAAAACCCATATGCGCTTTGCTCATGTGGGTTTTTGCTAACTAAGCCAGTAAAAATAAACACTGCCTATTATTTTTAAGGAATGTACATGAAAGAAATCATCAATACAGACAAAGCCCCACAGGCCATCGGCACATATTCACAAGCGGTAAAAGTGGGTAAAACCGTTTATCTTTCTGGACAAATCCCATTAGTGCCAGAAACCATGGAAATGATCGAAGGCACGTTTGAAGATAACGTACGTCGTGTATTTGATAACTTAACGGCAGTATGTGAAGCGGCTGGTGGCTCTTTACAAGACATTGCAAAATTAAATATCTTTTTAACCGACCTTGGCAACTTTGCTAAAGTGAATGCGATTATGGCGGAATATTTTGAACAACCATACCCAGCTCGTGCAGCAGTGCAGATTTCTGCTTTGCCGAAAGATGCCGAAGTGGAAATGGACGGTGTGTTAGAGCTGCCTTGATTTACAAATGTGAGATGTTGGATGTGAGACGTAGCAAGGCCACATGCTCCTGCGTGGCCTATGTACCTACATCCATCTAGGCAATGCTCTAAAGACACTATTGCAGTTGTATGAGGTTGCCTCGTGACCGATTGAGCCCTTATGATAAATCATAAGGGCTTTTTATTTGATATGGTTAAAAGGAGTTTTAGTGAGAAAATTATTTCTATCTCTTTGTATCTATTTTGTATTTTTACCACATAGTGTATCTGATACATTGTTAGGCGAAGACTTTTATGGTGAATGGTCAACTGCAAACTCATATTTGAAACCTAAAAGACAGATTTTTAATATCAGCGAAAATGGCGGAGATTGGACTCGAATTAATGAGGAAGGCGATCATGAGGTTGTAATACTTGATAGTGATGACATTAGTGTTGCAGGTGATGTATTAACTTTTAGCTATATAGATGAAAGCAGGAAAATTAAATTTAAATATATTCTTGCCGGTTGGAAAGTAAATAAAGACAAGAGAATGTTTGGTACGGTGTATTTGTATCAGTATCGTATTGATAAATATCAGTTGTTTAATGCCTATCCTGTGTCGTATGAGAATGGCATTGAAAGCATACCTAATCAGGTTTTTTGGAAATATTTTAGAGGTCCAAAATTAGAAAAAGTAGATACTAAATTCATCTCTAATCTTGAGGGGGATTTGAAGAGGGTCGATAGTATTGAAATTTATCAAGATGATTTATGGGTAATGTATCATCATCCTGCGTTAAAAAAATCAATTTATATATCCCGTGGTAACAATCCTGTCCACCCCTCTGCAATTGGGTATTTTGGTTTTGATGAAAATACGAGAAAGATAAAAGTTTTTTCAAAATATACTGGTTCAGAGTCTGAGTTTAAGAAATACGAGAATGAATTTAAAAGCGATATGAATTTAGAGTTTGATCAGACTTTTAATACTTTGAAAAAAGTACTAAAAAATAATGGATTAGATGTTGATTAGAATGTCGGTCGGGCATTGCCCGACACAAGTAGTTGAAAGGTGGGCAATACCCACCCTACAAATCAATCACAAATTAACGAAGCGCCAATTTCTCAGCCGCACGCTTCGCCGCTGCACGCACTTGATTTGGTGCCGTACCACCTAAATGATCACGAGCCGCAACGGAACCTTCAAGTGTTAATACTTCAAACACGTCATCAGTAATCATGTCGCCAAACTGTTGCAGCTCTTCTAATGACATTTCACCTAGGTCTTTACCAGTTTTAACGCCATAACCCACAGCGCTGCCCACGATTTCGTGAGAGTCACGGAAGGCTACGCCTTTGCGTACAAGGTAGTCGGCTAAATCGGTAGCGGTTGAGAAACCACGAAGCGCCGCTTCACGCATTACGTCTTTTTTCGATACCACAAACGGCATCATGTCCGCGAAGGCGCGTAAGCTGCCGCCCACGTTATCGATGGTATCGAATAACGGCTCTTTATCTTCTTGGTTGTCTTTGTTATACGCCAATGGTTGAGACTTCATTAGGGTTAATAACCCCATTAGGTGCCCAAAGATACGACCTGCTTTACCGCGCACTAATTCAGGTACGTCTGGGTTTTTCTTTTGCGGCATGATGGATGAACCTGTGCAAAAGCGGTCAGGCAAATCAATGAAGTTAAATTGTGCGCTGGCCCAAAGCACCAACTCTTCGCTGAAACGGCTTAAGTGCATCATGATGGTGGCGCAGGCCGCAGTGAATTCGATGGCGAAGTCACGATCCGATACGCTGTCTAGGCTGTTCTCCGTTGGTGCATCAAACCCTAATAGCTCGGCGGTCATGGCGCGGTCGATTGGGTAGGTTGTACCGGCAAGGGCCGCTGCACCTAGTGGCATAACATTGGTACGCTTACGGCAATCCTGTAGGCGAGCGAAGTCACGCTCTAGCATTTCATTCCATGCTAGCAAATGGTGACCAAAAGTAACCGGTTGCGCGGTTTGCAAATGAGTGAAGCCCGGCATGATGGTGTCCGCTTCTTTTGTGGCCAGTTCAATCAGGCCCGTTTGTAGGCGGGTGATTTCAGCGCTCATGTGGTCGATTTCGTCGCGTAGGTACAAGCGAATATCGGTGGCCACTTGGTCGTTACGGGAACGGCCTGTGTGTAGTTTTTTACCTGTGATGCCAATCTTAGCGGTAAGCGCGGCTTCGATGTTCATGTGCACATCTTCAAGAGCAATGCTCCACTCGAAGTTGCCCGCTTCAATGTCCGCTTTGATTTCACCAAGACCCTTTATGATGTCATCACGCTCAGCGTCGGTTAATACGCCAACTTTAGCCAGCATGGTGGCGTGGGCGATGGAGCCTTGGATGTCCTGGGCGTACATGCGCTGGTCAAATTCAACCGAAGCCGTAAAGCGTTGTACAAAGGCGTCAGTGGCTTCTGAAAAACGGCCACCCCATGCGGAGTTAGTTTGCTGGCTCATAAATATTCTCACTTTTGCTCAGCTAGGCTGAGGACGGCTAAATGGGTAAAAATTCGGCGTATTATACAGGATATGAGTCGTTTCAGCACATCCATAGCCGTCAGGTTGCCACTTATCCGCAAATCGGGTCCCTCAGGCTGAATAGGCTTGAGCCTAATGCGTTAATGGGACAGACTTCAGGGATAATAGGAAGGATGACCTGTGGCCTCTGCAAAACAACTCATTGATGCGAAAGAATTGATACCTGACTTATGTCAGGTGCGTGCTGTGCTGTGGATGATTCTATTTAGCCAGGCACTGGTGATCGTATTGATTTTACTATCTTCCGGTGCGCAACACTTTAGTTGGGAGCAGTTTGGCTTATTGTCATTTTATGTGCAGTGGCTAGTTTTAGTGAGCGCTGCGTGTTTGTGCCGTCTGCGCTTATATATTCCTGCATTGAGTTTGAATCAGTTAACTGCTATGAGCTTCGTATTGATTCAACTGGTTAATTTATTAATAAGTGTGATCACGCTTTACGGCATGAACGAATTACTGCTGGAAAACTATGGCTGGGATTGGCTCATTAGAAATCAGTTAGTGAGTGCCATATTAGCGGCTTTATTGCTGCATTATTTTTATATTCAAATGCAAGGCCGTTTGCATGCTCGTAGTGAATTGCAGTCTCGTATGCAAGCCCTGCAAAGTCGCATTCGTCCACATTTTCTATTTAACAGTATGAATATTATTGCCAGCTTAATTCATGTAGACCCAGATAAGGCCGAGCAAGCGGTAGAAGATTTAAGCGAATTGTTTCGTGCCAGTTTAAAAATGGCCGGTACACAAACGACGCTGCAGCAAGAAATAGAGCTATGTAAAAAATACGTTAATATTGAACAAATACGCTTAGGTGAGCGCTTATCTGTACAGTGGCAGGTGAGTGCTCAACAGAACAGTAGTATCCCATTATTGACTCTGCAGCCTTTGATCGAAAATGCGATTTATCATGGTATCGCTCCCAGTGAAAAAGGAGGGGTGGTGAGCATCGATATTTATATGGAGCAGTCACGTTTGCATATTAAAGTGAGTAATCCAATATGTACGTCTCAACATCAACGCCATGAAAGCGGTAATCAAATGGCGCTGGAGAATATTCAGCATCGTTTGCAAGCCCTGTATGGAAATGATGCGAGCAGTACCACAGAACACGCAGAGAAAACCTTTACGATTCACCTTCATTATAATCATCAAACTCAAGTCGCCTCATGAATGTATTAATTGTCGATGACGAAGAATTAGCTCGTAGCCGCTTACAGCGTTTTGTTGAAGCAGAGAAATTAGGTGATGTGATAGCGCTTGCCAGTAACGGTGTACAAGCCATCGAAGCGGTCGAGAAGTTTTTACCAGATGTGGTATTGATGGATATACAGATGCCCACCATGGACGGCCTTGAAGCTGCTCGCCACCTTGCGCAACTTGATACACCCCCAGCCATTATTTTTTGTACAGCCTATGATGAGTTTGCTATCGAAGCGTTTAACGTGCAAGCGGTAGGCTATTTATTAAAACCCGTGCGTAAAGACGAATTAAGAGCGGCATTTTCTCGTTTGGATAAAATCAATAAAGCGCAATCAGTGGCGTTACATAAAGACGCCTGTCGAAGTCATGTTAGCGCTAAAACCCATCAAGGTTTAGAGTTGGTGGCGGTTGAAAATATTGTATTGTTTAAAGCAGAGCAAAAATACATTTCGGTGATTCATAAAAACGGTGGCGTATTGATTGATGAGCCACTAAAAGATTTAGAAGAAGAATTTTCCGAAAAATTTATTCGTGTGCATCGCAATTCCCTTGTGCGTAAAACGTCAATTCAAGGCTTGGAAAAATTAGAGGATGGCAGTGTTGCGTTGCGCTTGAATGGTTATAAAGAATTGGTGGCCATTTCAAGGCGGCATTTGGCAGAAGTAAGAAAACTAATTAAAGCGATGTGAGGGCTAAAATGAAAATTGGCAAGATGGGCTAGAAAAGAACGTAACCCATCGTACCGTTTTAATTGAGATTGCTAAAGTCTAACCTCAATGCCTTGCGCTTGCATATGCTCTTTGGCTTCTTGCACGGTGTGCTCACCAAAATGAAAGATACTGGCGGCTAACACAGCATCTGCTTTGCCTAAGGTCACGCCGTCGGCTAAATGCTGTAAGTTGCCCACGCCGCCTGAGGCGATTACGGGAACGTTAACCGCCTCTGAAATGGCACGGGTCAGCTCAATATCAAAGCCCGTTTTCACACCGTCTTTATCCATAGACGTTAACAGCACTTCACCAGCGCCAAAGTCGGTCATTTTTACCGCCCATTCGATGGCGTCAATGCCGGTTGGTTTACGACCGCCGTGGGTAAAAATTTCCCACTTATTTGCTTCACCATCTTGGCTGACTTTTTTCGCATCAATGGCAATAACAATACATTGGCTGCCAAATTTTTCGGCGGCTTCGCGAACAAATTCAGGGTTAGTAATGGCGGCGCTATTAATGGAAACTTTATCGGCACCTGCGTTTAACATGTTGCGAATGTCTTCAATGGCGCGGATACCACCACCTACGGTTAATGGGATAAACACTTGCTCAGCGATGGCTTGCACCATATGAATGGTGGTGTCACGGCCTTCGTGTGATGCGGTGATGTCTAAAAAGGTGATTTCATCGGCACCTTGTTCGTCGTAACGTTTGGCCACTTCTACTGGGTCACCAGCGTCGCGGATGTCGACAAACTGGACGCCTTTCACCACGCGGCCGCCTTCGACGTCTAAGCAAGGTATGATTCTTTTTGCTAATCCCATGATTCATTTTTCCCGCTTATTGGAGTTTGTTAATGCTGCGTTATAAATATTTTTTCACTCGTTACATAGCGCTGCTATGCGCCTCGCGAAAAAAAATATTTATGCCTTGTCTTAACTACATCCAATATAGCTTACTTATAAAATTATTTCGTAGGATGGGTTAGCGAGGCACGAGCGTAACCCATCAAGTTTTATGCTAATATTTTCGATGACTTACGCTTGGCCATCCCAATTTAAAAAATTCTCTAACAATTGCAAACCCGCGGTGTGACTTTTTTCTGGGTGAAACTGCACAGCGAAGACATTATCTTGGCCAATGGCGGCTACAAAATCTTTACCGTAGTGACCGCGCCCTTGTATGTGGGCTTCGTTTTCAGCGGTGACAAAATAACTGTGTACAAAATAAAAACGGCTGTTGTCTTCGATCTTGTTCCACATTGGATGCGCCACTTGAGACACTTGATTCCAGCCCATGTGTGGTACTTTTAATTTCTCACCGGTTTGCGTGCCTTCCGTCTCGACTAAGTCGTTACCAAAGAATTGCACTTTGCCAGGGAAGTATTTTAAACATTCAACACCGCCGTTTTCTTCGCTGTGATGCATCATGGCTTGCATGCCGACACAAATGCCTAAAAGTGGTTTGGTTTTGGCCACTTCGGCCACCACTTGGTCAACGCCTAAACGTAGAATTTCGCCCATGCAATCGCGCATGGCGCCTACACCGGGCAATACGACGTGGTCGGCTTTTAGAATGGTTTCAGGATCAGAAGTCACGATGACGGATGTATCGTTGCCAGCGTGTTCCAAGGCTTTGGAGGCGCTGTGCAGGTTGCCCATGCCATAATCAATGACTGCACAAATCTTGCTTTTCATGGGTGTTCTCTCGCTTTGTGGAGCTTGCCAATACTGCGTTAACAATTTTCTTGGCGTCACCCAGTGCTGCTTTATACACAGCCAACTGGGTGATCAATGAAATTTAAAAGCGTGTTAAGGGAAGATTACAAAGAACCTTTCGTTGAAGGAATCATGCCTTCCATTCTTGGGTCCACTTCCATGGCCATGCGCAGGGCGCGACCAAATGCTTTGAACACGGTTTCAATTTGATGGTGAGCGTTGTGACCCTTTAGGTTATCGATATGTAGGGTCACACCGGCGTGGTTCACGAACCCTTGGAAGAACTCATAAAACAGTTCGGTATCAAAGCCACCCACGCTGCCACGAGTGAACGGAATTTTATATTCCAAACCAGGGCGGCCAGAGAAGTCGATAACAACACGGCTAAGGGCTTCATCTAAAGGCACATAGGCATGGCCATAACGACGTAGGCCTTTTTTATCACCAATGGCTTTTGCAAAGGCTTGGCCTAGTGTAATGCCTGTGTCTTCGGCACTATGATGGTCATCGATGTGGTTGTCCCCTTTGCAGACAATGTCTAAATCAACCAAACCATGGCGGGCAATTTGATCCAGCATATGCTCAAGGAAAGGCATACCAGTATCAAATTGAGCCTTGCCTGTACCATCTAGGTTTACAGAGACTTTGATTTGGGTTTCTGAGGTATTGCGTTCAACCGACGCCGTACGCTGTGCCATGGTCTAAATCCAAAGGGTAAATAAAAAACCGAGTATACCTTAAACAATCCTCAGTGGTTAGAGCTCAGCGTGCATTGCGCGTAGCGATATCCGCGAATCATGGATAGAATGGCGGCCCTGTTTATGGTCGACCTGGGATGAAGGCCTTGCCTATATATTTACAGTGGCTTGAACAGCCATCTGAACAAGATAATTTAGATTTAGACAAGCTTTATGCAGATGCTCCTGCTCAATGGTTGCAGTCAGCGCCGCAGATGAAAGGCTCTGATTGGGCTATGAATCAAACCCTCAGTGGTAAGCGTATCGCCTTGGGCCGATTCAATGACCGCATTGTGTGTGCGGCCAGTCTTGTGGCGCAATCTGATTCATCAAATCAGGCGTATAACTACCAGATTCAGCAGGTGTGTGTGCGCAGTATTACGCGTCACCGTGGTGTGGCCAAGCAGCTTTTGGTTCGTCTTTGCCAATGGGCCAGTGAAACTCAGTCATCCCTTTTTATTGAGGATGAGGAATGTGAGCTCTCTGGCTTGTATGAGCTGGGGTTTGTGCAATATTTACAGGGTTGGCGTTATTTGCCTCTGTAGTATTGTCTTTAATGTGAAACAATTAGTTAATTTTGATGTTCTTTATCTTATAAAGCTCAAGAATTACACTAGGCAACATAATTTATGGAGAAAAGCATGTTTCGTTTATTCAGTGTATTAGGCCTATTAATGGCCTTGGTGTTGCCTGTTCAGGCACAAGAGCCTCATCCACAAAAAGTGGTGAAGTCAGTCTCGGATGTGGTTCTGGCTGAAATCCTGGCCAATAAAGAAAAGCTCGATCAAGGGCCTGAGTTTTTACTACAGTTAGTTGAAACTCGCATGTTGCCAATCATTGACCAAGAGCGCATGTCTCAACTGGCCCTGGGTAAGTATTGGAAAGATATTAACGACAAGCAGCGTGCGGACTTTTCAGAAGGGTTTAAGCGCTTGTTGATTAAGACCTACGCGGGTGCATTCAAAGCCTACACGGGCCAAGACGTAACCTACGGTGAGACACGCTTTAACAAATCTGGCGACAAAGCCATTGTAAGTTCCGACATTCATGTGGCTGGCGGCAGCCCAGTAAACTTGCAATATCGTCTATATCAACCCACACCCGGTCAATGGTTGGTGTATGACGCCACCATCGCTGGCCTTGGTTTGATCCGTACTTATCGTGCCCAGTTCAATGATCAAATTGAACGTGATGGCATTGATAAAACCATTGCTCAACTGCAATCTGTCCAGCTTTAAACCCCGTCTGTCGCCTTCTTTTAATAACCGTAAGCTCTAATGGGCTTGCGGTTTGCGTTGAAACATAAATCAGCCTAACCTCAATAGTAGTGGTGCTTATCCACTGTACTCATTAATTGCGGAAAATGTCTTATATGGCCAAAGGCTGGCGTCATATATGGTTGGTGTTTGTTGTTACTGGATGGCTTGCTGGTGGGTCAAGTAGTGCCTTTAGTGAACTCAATACCAATCAAATTAAGTCGGCTTATTTGTTCCAAATCAGTAAGTTTGTATTCTGGCCGGAAGAGCGCAAGCAGTTTGACCACTTTAACTTGTGTTTGCTAGGGCCTGATACCTATCAAGGCAATCTACAAAAGATGGTGGGGCGCACGGTTTTTAATAAGCCTGTGAAGTTCCGGGCCGTCAATTCCTTAGATGACGCACAGCAGTGTCACCTTCTTGTTCTCTCTTCTGCTCAACGAATCAAAACCTCAGAACTCACCGCTTGGTTAAAGAAGCATCCTGTTTTGACCGTTGCGGATGGTGCCCAGAGCATTGATAAAGCTATGGTGGTGTTTGTACTCGAAGAGCAAAGGGTGCGCTTGCACATTAATATTGATCTAGCCCGTTTGGCGGGTTTGTCGTTTGCGGCCAATTTACTTGAAGTGGCCAGTAAAATTAAAAAAGGAGGCCAGTAATGTCTTGGCTTCCTCGGTTACATCTTCGTACCAAGTTAATTGCGAGTATTGTCATCACCAGTGTATTGGCAGTGATGGTGAGCTCCGTTGCCTTGGTGCGATACGATCGCGTGCAAGAAGTGGCAAGCGTGTCGGAGGATATGAAGATTCTTGCCGGTATCGTGGCTAACCGCAGTACCGCCGCGTTAATCTTTGCCGATGCCCGACAAGCAGAGGCCAACCTAAAAGCGTTAGGGGAGAACCCCAACGTGCTGATGGCGTGTATCTATGACAGTGGTCAGCAGGTGTTTGCGTTGCACCATTTTACCCATTTGGATCAAAAGCCTTGCCCTGAGAACCCAAAAGAATCCGATTTAAGTATCGATAGCACCATAGAGATTTATGAACCCATCGAGCTAGATGGCCTGCCGGTGGGTACCTTGTATATGAGCCTGAGCCTAGATTGGCTCAATGAGCGCTGGCAGCAGCAGCTCTTGTTCATTGTACTGGTGATTTTTGCTGTACTCATGCTGTCCATGGTGCTGGCAAAGTATCTGCAGCTATTGCTGCTCAAGCCTATTCAAAAAATCACCACCACAGCACGTGAAATTACCGAGCAACAGGACTACAGCCTACGCGCCGAAAAAGAGGTGAAGGATGAAATCGGTGACATGGCCGATGTGTTCAATGGCATGCTCAGCAAGATAGAAGATGAAACTGCGCGACTGTACGCCAGCGAAGAGAAATTCCGTCAACTGGCCACATTATCCCCTGTGGGTATTTTTCAGATTAACCTGCAGCATCAAATCACTTATGTGAATAGCCGTTGGTCAGAGATCACAGGCATTCATCAACCATTAGCAAACTTAGAGCATTGGTTAGGGCGCATTCGTTCAGAAGATCGCCGCCGCACGCTTAAGGCATGGAGCGCCCTGATTCAAAATCATCAGGAATTTGTGGTCGAGGTGGGGTTTGAAAAACACGATGAAATTACATGGACCATCATCGAAGCCAGTGTCCTGCATGATGGCAAGGGTGAAGTGTATGGTTACATGGGGGCCATTAGCGATATTACGGATCTTAAAAACGCCCAGCTACAAATGGAAAACCTTGCTTTTTATGACCCGTTAACTGGATTATCGAACCGTCGTTTATTTCAAGACCGACTCAATAAAGCGGTTGCCGAAAGCAAGCGTCGCGGCACCTTTGTGGCGTTACTGTTCCTCGACCTAGATCAGTTTAAACGCATTAACGACAGTCTAGGTCACGATGCAGGTGACCAGCTATTAGTAGAGACCGCTCAAAGGCTCCGTGACAGCGTAAGGGAAACCGATACAGTGAGCCGTATTGGTGGCGATGAGTTTACTGTGTTACTCAGTGATGTGGACTCGACCCATGGTGTGCGCCACATTGCGGACAAAATTTTAAAGAACTTGTGCAAACCCATCACCCTTAAAAAACAAACTGTCATTAATACCGTCAGTATTGGCATCACCATGTCGCCCACCGATGCCAATGATGCTAACAAGCTCATGCGGAATGCTGATATGGCCATGTATCGGGCAAAAGCCATGGGGCGGAATAACTTCCAGTTCTTCTCTGAAGATATGAACAAAGAGATGATGGGCTACTTAGAAATAGAGAAAGATCTAAGGCACTCCATTGAGCATAACGATGAGTTCATTATTTATTTCCAGCCTAAAATCGATCTTTTGAGTTACCGCTTTATTGGCGTGGAAGCCTTAATTCGTTGGAAGCCAAAAGGCAAAGACATGATTCCGCCAGACCGCTTTATACCGATTGCGGAAGAAAGTGGCCTGATCATCCCCATTGGTAAATTCGTGTTTAGACAAAGCCTATTACAGGTTCGACGCTTGATGGACTTAGGCATCTGGCCTGAACATGCCAAAATGGCCGTGAACTTATCCGCACGCCAATTTAGCGACCCAAATCTTATCCATGACTTGAACGAAAGCATTGAGATGACGGGCTGTCCGGTTGAAGTGATTGAATTAGAAATCACAGAAAGTACCCTAATGGACCATGTCGAAAGTGCGATCTTCACCATGCGCAAAATCAAACAAATGGGTATAACCATTGCCATTGATGACTTTGGTACAGGCTACTCAAGCTTAAGTTACTTGAAGCGTTTCCCTATTGATGTGTTAAAAGTAGACCGCTCTTTTGTGATGGATATTCCTAACGATGTGAGTGATATGGAAATAACGGCCGCGGTGATCGCCATGGCCCACAAGCTGAATCTCAGAGTGGTTGCTGAGGGCATCGAAACCAAAGAACAAATCGACTTCTTACGTTCTAACCGCTGCGAATATGGTCAAGGTTATTTGATTGCCAGGCCCATGCCGGCGGATGAGTTGGAAGACTATATCCAACGGCCTATCCAAGTTGGCTTGTTGTCTTTGTAAGTGTTTATTGAACACTGATATCCCTCGTTTTCAATTAAGCTGCGCTTACATCTACCCAGTCATTGAGGTAGGCTTGGCCACTTATTTCTAGAAGCTGTATCCAATCACTATGAGCCCATCTTCAGCATTCAGCCAAGCGGTACTTGCTTGGTTTGATGACAATGGACGTCACGACCTTCCTTGGCAGCACAACAAAACCCCATACCGTGTTTGGGTGTCTGAAATCATGCTGCAACAAACTCAGGTCGTGACCGTTATTCCTTACTATCAGCGTTTCATGGCTTCATTTCCCACGGTTGAAGCGTTAGCCAAAGCCAGTACTGATGATGTTTTGCATCACTGGACGGGTCTGGGTTATTACGCCCGCGCTCGTAATCTGCATAAGTGCGCACAAACGGTGGTGAATGACTTTGCTGGCGAATTTCCTCAAAGCGTTGAAGAGCTAGAATCGTTATCGGGCATTGGTCGCTCCACCGCTGGGGCCATTGCCAGTATCAGCATGGGAAAACACGCAGCGATTTTGGACGGTAATGTAAAGCGTGTGCTCAGTCGTTTTCATGCGGTAGAGGGCTGGCCTGGGAATAAAAAGGTAGCCGATGAAATGTGGCTGATTGCAGAACGTTACACGCCCGCCAAGCGCACGGGGGATTACACACAGGCCATGATGGACCTTGGTGCCACCCTCTGTACCCGAAGTAAGCCGCAATGTCAGATTTGCCCATTGGTGAATCAATGCGAAGCCTACGCGCAGGGCCGAGTGAAAGAATTCCCCCACAGCAAACCTAAAAAAGAAAAGCCGGTTAAAGCCGTGCGCTTACTTATGTTGCAGCATGGCAACGAGGTGTTACTGCAACAACAACCTGACAGCGGCATTTGGGGTGGCCTGTGGATATTTCCGCAGCAAAGTCTTGAACAAGAGTTGTTCGACCATGAACTGCTGGTTCAGAATAAAATTAAAGGGGTGGAACACGGTGATGTGTTCCGTCATACCTTTAGCCATTACCATTTAGACATACATCCAATTCGCGTGGAGCTTATTACCAAGGTGGAGCAGGTGGCTCAATCGCCGATGCTTTGGTATAACCTACAACAACCGGCCAGTGTGGGCCTTGCGGCCCCTGTTAAGAAATTATTGGAAAGTTTATGACTCGAACCGTGCAATGTCGTCGATATCAAAAAGAACTAGAAGGGCTAGAAAAAACGCCCTTTCCAGGGCCACTGGGTCAGGATGTATTTGAGAATGTCAGCAAGCAGGCTTGGCACGACTGGATGGAACATCAGACCCGCATCATTAATGAGCAGCATCTGAATATGATGGATATGACCAGCCGTAAATACTTGCAGGGGCAAATGGCGAAATTCTTTGCCGGCGAGGAAGTGGATCAGGCAGAAGGCTATAAAGAAGCCGATAAAGAATAAGTCGCTGATAACTAAGCAAAATTATTTCCAGACAGGGTTGACACACATCCTGAATGGAGGTTTAATACGCCACCTCGACGAGGCAACGCCTTAGTTGATATGCCCAGATAGCTCAGTCGGTAGAGCAGAGGATTGAAAATCCTCGTGTCGGTGGTTCGATTCCGCCTCTGGGCACCATCCAGAATTCTTAAAAAGCCTCGATTTAATCGGGGCTTTTTTTTGCCTGTCATATTTGGAACGGCGGATCGAACACTCTCTACACTTTGGTGGTTAGATTGAGCGGCGCTGCGCTTGGTCTTCGACTGCCTGCGGCACTCTATTGCTGCGCAATGATCACGCCTCTGGGCACCATCCAGAATTCTTAAAAAAACCTCGATTTAATCGGGGCTTTTTTTGCCCGTTATATTCAGCACAGCAAAGCTAATACGCTTAGTGCGCTGAATCACTTTCTTTAAGTTTTTTAATTAGTTGCTGATATTTTGCATACTTCTCTTTTTCGCCTTTTTTATAGGCGAGCTTAGCGGCCTCCTCTAATTTGAGTCTTACATAATACCTAGCGACTGATTTGTAGATATCCAATGACGCCATGATGGGTAACCCTGTCTTTCATATTTAGAGCATAGAAGATAAAGAGCCCTTGAGTCCGATGCCGAGTAATGAGGCCAGAGGCAAGCTCATTTGCCCCAAAGGAGAAAAATCACGCCCCCCCGTTTATGCTGGATTAGGCTAGACTAAAAATGTGTACGTACATTGGCCGACCTAAACGTCTATGAGACTCAAAACGAGCAGCTTTTGCTTGGGCGTCATGATAGTGAGCCTGCCATGTTTGGCGGTGAGTCCGAATGAGGGCTTATTTGATCTCACTCTGAAACAGCTCAGTAACATTAAGGTTACCGGCGCGGCCGTGCGCAATTTAAATCTCGCATACACCCCTTATAGTGATAATCCTTTTTCCCTGTCGAATTTACAGCTTCCTGCCGCTATTGATGTCGTTGATCATAAAACCATAGAAGCCCGTGGCTTAAACAACGTTGTGGAGGTGGTGGAGAGCATGGTGGGAGTGCTCTCAGGCGAGTCGCCTTCTGAGCCATACAGTTTCAGTACCCGTGGTTTTAGTCGTAACTCAATCGGGGTTTTGTACGATGGCGTGTCTATGGGGATGTCGACACTGAATATGCGCCCGCAAACATCGTTTAATCTTGATCGAGTCGAGGTGGTGAAGGGCTCAAGTGTATTAAGCGCCAATGACGGCTCCGCTGGCGGCACCGTCAACATCATTACTAAGAAGCCTGAGTTTTCAGAGCAATCTATTAACCTGCACACACGTTATGGGCGCTTTAATACCCAGTCCTATAACCTGGGGCTCAACGCTTCAGACAATGCGCAGCAGGCCTATCGGTTAGATGTCAATCGCAATAGCAGCGATGGTTGGGTGGATAACACAGAATCAGACTCCTTAAACGCCTCTCTATCGTATGCGTATCGTCCCTTGGCAGATATGCAGGTGTTACTTTACAGCAGTTATGCTGAGGATAATTTGCCAGCGTATTGGGGAACACCTTTAGTGCCATTAAGTGATGCCGGCGACCCAAGTGGTGATGTCGTGAATGCCGGTGATGACCGCGTGGTGGATCTGGCCACTCGCTATAATAATTATAATGTAGGGGATAGCATCATTGACTCAAGCAGTTACTGGCTTAGGTTGGATACTCATTGGCAAATAAGTGAACACACTAAGTTAAAAGCCACTATGTATCAGTTTACGGCTGATCGTGTTTGGCAAAATGCAGAGTCCTATACCTATGATTCGGTTAGTGATCGTGTGCAGCGTGATCGCCTTTTAATAAAGCATCAGCGCTACTTGCGTGGTTTGAATTTATCTATGGTGCATTCGTTTAACGCTTGGCAAACACCACAGCAGCTTGCTGTCACTATTGTGTCGAGCACGAATGATTTTACCCGTGATGTGGGGTTTGATTTAAATGCTGCGGATTTTTATAACATTGATGACGTGGATCTATCAGCCCCGGAGGCGGGGCAGTTTGGCAATGTGGATGTGCGTGAAGACAAGCAAACGGTCATTAAGGATGCGGCGGTTATTCAATATAGAGTGAATCTTTCTGAGCAATGGGCTTTAACATCCAGCATGCGCTTTGAGCGTATTTATTACGACCGTCTTTATATCGGGTTTGATGATTCGATCCGGTCTCGCTCAACCCTAGATAAGCAATTCAATCAGCAAGCGTATTTTTTAGGTGCGACGTTTGAATTAATGAAAGATACCTTTGTATATGCCAATGTCGCCAAACAGCACGACCCACTGGAGGACGGTTTGGTGTATTTTTATGATATCAAGCATTTAACCTCATCAGACATTATGCAGTATGAACTTGGCTTTAAATCCATTTACAACCTTGATACTGAGCTGTCTTTCGCCATGTATCAGATTGATAAAGAGCAAGATTACCAAATTGGTGTCGGTGACCCGGTTAATATAGGTCATTTAGTTTCACAGGGCGTCGAATTCGCCATCAAACATGATGTCAGTGAACGGTTCCGATTTGGTGGAAACTATGCGCTGGTCAATGCCGAGTATGACGGCCTGTACGACTCGGCTGAGGGCGTTAATGTGGATGGTAATCAGCCTGTAAATGTACCGGATCATATGCTCAGCGCATGGTTAAGCACGAACGATATCTTCGGCTTACCCTTTGAATGGGGCCTGGGCTATAACTATGTATCAAAGCGTTATGCGAACGCCTCCAATAGTATTGAATTGAAGTCCTATGAATTGCTCAATACATTTATTGCGTATGAGGGGCAGAAGTACAGGGCGGCCATAAGTGTGCGAAACCTAACAGATGAAGTCTATGCCCCATGGAGCGATGTTTATTATCCTAACCAAGTGGCGCTTGGCTCACCTCGTATGATTGAGGCAAGCTTAAGATTACATTTCTAGATTGTTGCCAGTGCAGGATAACGATCCACAGGTGTGGATTTACTTTGCGCGTTTTTACCGAGTATTCAAACGGCGTTGCGTTTTGATCACACGCTTTCTTTTGTGAATGTTCTTTCACCTATAAACATGGCAAGCTGAGCCAGAATTAAAAATAATAAAAGGTAATCAATATGTCAGTGGTTTGGATTACAGGTGCCTCTTCAGGCATTGGAGAAGCCCTTGCAAAGCAATATGCAAAGCTGGGTAATCAGTTAGTATTATCCGCTCGTCGCGAGCCTGAGCTTGAGCGTGTAAAGCAAGCTTGTGTGGACCTTGGGGCAAGCCCGTCGGATATTCTGGTGCTGCCATTAGATGTCACCGAACATGCGTCCATGGCTGAAAAAGTCTTTGCCGTCACCGCCCATTTCAAAACCATTGATGTACTCATTAATAATGCAGGGATTTCCCAGCGTTCGCTGTGTTTAGACACCGATTTATCGGTTTATCAAACCCTGTTGGATGTGGATGTGCTTGGACAAATTGCCCTCACCAAACAGGTGCTGCCTATCATGGTGAAACAAGGCTCAGGGCATATTGCTGTGACATCAAGCGTAGCCGGTAAAGTGGGTGTGAAATGGCGTACGGGATATTGTGCTGCCAAACATGCCGTGATGGGTTTTTTTGATGCACTGCGTGCAGAAGTAGCCGAGTACGGTATTCAAGTGAGTACGATTACGCCTGGCTTTATTAAAACGGATATTTCTAAAAATGCGGTCACGGCTAATGGTGAAAATTTTGGCGTGGATGATGATGACATAAAAGGTGGCATGGACGTGAACAAATGCGCACAGGTGATTATCAAGCAACTGCGTAAGGGGAAAAAAGAAATTGCTGTAGGAGAAGGGTTGTCTATGGTGGCGTTGACGTTAAAACGATTTTTCCCCAGTTTATTATTTCGAATGGTTGAGAAAAAGAAATAAACACGGGTAGCTAAAATAGCTCAATGTCGTCGTTATCCTTATTTCGCGCGTTTTCTTCGGCGATGACCATCTCTTTTAGGTCGGCTAATTCGGCGTCATTGAGCTTTGAAATATCGAGGGACTGGAATGTGCGCTTTAATGCTTGGTCAGTCTGGAAGCAACGTAAATGCGCCACACCTTTTCCAGGAATCGTCATGGGATTCTGATTAATGACGGATTTCCCGCAATAAATACAGCTCATTCCCATTGAATAACTCCTTACACTTACCTGTCTACCAAGGCCTGATTACTCAGGCCTTGGTGCATAAGCAAACACATCACTTAGCATCTGTGATTGATGAAAGCCTTTTTGCTCTAAGCCACTTAATACACTGTAGACAAAATTAGGGCTGCCACAGGCGATGGCTTTAATATTAGAAAGATTCCCCAGTTTCATTTGCACTAACTCTTCCACTGTGTGCTCAGTGAAAAAATCACACTCAGGGGCTTCTGGCGTCATGGGATGATAGTGAATCAAACCTTGCTCGCTCCAGCTTTGCGCAAGCTGAGAATAAAATCCCGTTGCATCACGGTTAATCCAGTACAAATGAATGGCACTGTGCTGATGCTTCAGTTGTTCTTCAATCATGGCTTTGGCTTGAGCAAAGCCAGTACCAGCCACAATAAATACCAGCGGATCATGTAGATTAAATTGATCAGCTTCGGTTTTCAGCCAAACATCGCCCATGGGTAAACGCGCACGGACAGTTGGGTTGGCTTGCAGATAATTCAAAATAATTTGGCTAGATTGATTTTCATCACTGACGCCTAAGTGCAGCTCAATGCGGCGATCATCAGGTGCGCTGGCAATGGTGAACGGGTATTGAGCATCATTAATTAACAGCTCTAAATACTGTCCAGCATGATAACGAATGGGCTTGCCGGCAGGGGCCAATAATTCAACTTGATATACACCGCCACTTAAAGCGGTCACGCTTTGCACTTGAAACGCAACATGTTGCAAAGCAATTTCTCCGGGTCCTAGCACCTTGTCTAGCTCCAAAATTAGGTCGCTGCGTGGTTTAGATACACAGCAAAGCAATGGGTTAACATCTGGATGATCTGCATTTTTTCTACCCTCTGGTGTGTCTACCACACCCGCTAACATATGAGCTTTGCAAATCTCGCAATTACCATTGGTACAGCTTTTACGAATTTTAATGCCAGCACGTTGTGCGGCATCCAGAACACTTTCATCTTCGCGGGCTTCAAATTGAAGCCCTTTTGGTTGAATCGTTATTTGATGCGTCATTATTAAGCTTAGGACGGTTCATCAAAAATATTCAATTCTTCCCACATATCGTCCACTTTTTGTTTCACCGCGTCATCCATCACAATGGGAATACCCCATTCACGGTCGGTTTCACCAGGCCACTTGTTGGTGGCATCTAGGCCCATTTTACTGCCAAGACCAGAAACGGGTGAAGCAAAGTCCAGATAATCGATGGGTGTATTATCAATTAGCGTGGTATCACGGGTAGGGTCCATTCGAGTGGTAATGGCCCATATCACGTCATTCCAGTCACGCGCGTTGACATCATCATCCGTGACAATGACAAACTTGGTGTACATGAACTGACGCAAAAAAGACCAAACCCCCAACATGACGCGCTTAGCGTGACCTGGATACTGTTTCTTAATGGTCACCACCGCCATGCGATAACTGCAGCCTTCAGGTGGCAGATAGAAGTCGGTGATTTCAGGAAACTGCTTTTGCAAAATCGGCACAAACACTTCATTCAATGCCACCCCCAAAATAGCGGGCTCATCGGGTGGACGGCCCGTGTAGGTGCTGTGATAAATCGGGTCTTTTCTATGGGTAATGCGTTCTACGGTGAAAACCGGGAATTGGTCCACTTCATTATAGTAACCCGTGTGGTCGCCAAACGGGCCTTCATCAGCCATATCGTCTGGATAGATAAAACCTTCTAGAATGTATTCGGCACTGGCTGGCACCATTAAGTCGTTACCAATGGACTTCACCACTTCGGTACGACTGTCACGCAACAAGCCTGCAAAGGCGTATTCAGATAGGGTATCCGGCACCGGTGTTACCGCGCCTAATATCGTGGCTGGGTCTGCGCCTAGTGCCACAGAAACGGGGTAGGGCTGACCTGGGTTTTGCTGCTGAAATTCACGGAAATCGAGTGCGCCACCACGATGGCTTAGCCAGCGCATAATAAGCTTATTCTTCGCGATCACCTGCTGACGATAAATGCCCAGATTGTGACGATCTTTATTGGGGCCTTTGGTGATCACTAAAGGCCAGGTAATCAAGGGCGCGGCATCGCCGGGCCAGCAATGTTGGATCGGCAGTTTGCCCAAGTCCACATCATCCCCTTCAATCACGATGTCTTGGCAAGGGGCTTTTTTTACCACTTTCGCACTTAGGCTTAATACTTTTTTAAAGATAGGCAGCTTTGACCAAGCGTCTTTTAAACCTTTTGGCGGTTCTGGCTCTTTTAGGAATGCCAGTAACTTGCCCACTTCACGCAGGGCCTCAACGCTGGATTCGCCCATGCCCATGGCCACGCGCTTAGGTGTGCCAAACAAATTGGCAAGCACTGGCACATCTGAGCCAATTGGGTTTTCAAATAATAGGGCAGGGCCGCCGGCACGCAATGTGCGGTCGCAGATCTCGGTCATTTCCAGCTTGGTATCCACGGGCATGCTAATGCGTTTTAGCTCGCCTTGTTTTTCCAGTTGCTGGATAAAGTCGCGTAAGTCCTTATATTTCATCAGGATTTCTTATCTTTAAATAAAACAAAAGCAGTCAAAGACTGCTTTTAGAAAAATGAACTCGACACTTAAATAAGGCAGTGTCGTAAGCGTAACTCAGAAGGCAAAAACCGGTTAGGCGCAAGGCTTAATGGGCTTTACACTCTGAGTTGCTTTTCGTTATCCCTTCATTGTTAGGAAGAACTCTTCATTGGTTTTAGTGCCGCGTAAACGGTCGATCATAAATTCAACCGCTGATAGGTCTTCCATTTCAGCGATGATTTTACGTAGAATCCACAAACGTTGCAGTTCCGCTTCTGGCATCATTTGGTCTTCACGACGGGTGCCAGACTTACGAATATTCATCGCAGGGTATATACGCTTCTCAGCGGCTTTCCGATCAAGGTGTAGTTCTTGGTTACCGGTACCTTTAAATTCTTCGTAGATCACTTCGTCCATTTTAGAGCCTGTATCCACAAGTGCTGTTGCGATAATGGTTAATGAACCACCTTCTTCAACGTTACGCGCAGCACCAAAGAAACGCTTTGGTTTTTCTAATGCGTGAGCATCCACACCACCGGTTAATACCTTACCAGACGATGGGATCACGGTATTGTATGCACGGGCGAGACGCGTAATGGAATCCAATAGAATGACCACGTCACGCTTATGTTCAACCAAGCGCTTGGCTTTCTCGATCACCATTTCAGCCACTTGTACGTGACGTGCTGGCGGCTCATCGAACGTCGAGGCAACCACTTCACCACGCACGCTGCGCTGCATTTCGGTTACTTCTTCAGGGCGCTCATCAATTAACAGTACGATCATTTCGCACTCAGGGTTGTTGTGCGTGATGGATTGAGCAATGGTTTGTAGCAACATGGTTTTACCCGCTTTAGGCGGTGCTACGATTAGGCCACGTTGACCTTTACCAATGGGAGCAATCAAGTCGATGATACGGCTTGATAAGTCTTCTGTGCTGCCAGTGCCCTGTTCTAAAACAAAACGCTCGTTGGGGAAAAGTGGTGTTAAGTTTTCGAACAAGATTTTGCTTTTTGATTTCTCTGGGGCTTCGCCGTTTACTTCGTTTACTTTCAATAGTGCGAAGTAACGCTCACCGTCTTTAGGTGGACGGATTTTGCCAGATAAAAAATCACCCTTGCGCATGTTAAAGCGACGAATTTGGCTAGGGCTTACATAGATGTCGTCTGGGCCTGCAAGGTAAGAGCTGTCTGCAGAGCGTAAAAAACCAAAGCCATCTTGTAGAATTTCCAGCACACCATCACCGTAAATATCTTCACCACCTTTGGCGTGGCGTTTCAGGATGGAGAAAATAAGGTCTTGCTTACGTGAGCGGCTCACGTTTTCCATGCCCATGCCTTCTGCGATTTCCAGCAGTTGAGCAACGGATTTTTTCTTGAGTTCTGTAAGATTCATATGGATATGAGAGTTCTGATTGAAGATTAAGTGAGGGAATTACTTTTTTTGATTAGAGTGAGCGGGACCGCTCGGTACATGCTGAACTAACTATAGTCGCTTTTATTTTTTGAGTCCAGAAACTAGCCAAAAAACAGTCAATAAATAAAAACCCAGCGCGGGGCTGGGTTTTTCATGCATCGATTAGATCGTGCTATCGATGAATGCAGTTAGCTGAGACTTAGACAGCGCGCCCACTTTCGTACCTTCGATGTTGCCACCTTTGAAGATCATAAGAGTAGGAATACCGCGGATACCAAACTTAGGTGGCGTCGCTTCGTTTTGGTCGATGTTCAATTTAGCAACTTTAAGCTTACCAGCGTACTCTTCTGCGATTTCTTCAAGTACTGGCGCGATCATTTTACAAGGACCACACCATTCAGCCCAGTAGTCAACAAGGACAGGTACGTCAGATTGTACAACGTCAGCGTCAAAAGAATCGTCAGTCAGGGTAATAATATTTTCGCTCATGGGGCTCGATACTCGTTAAGTGTCACAGGAATGTGCAAGTTTCAATGGGGCCAATCATAGCATTTCGAACCTTTGGTTCAAGTAATTACTGTTTCGCGCCACGGTTTAATGCTTGGTTAATAACTGGACAAAAATGGCTTGTGAACTTTATATATGGGTACAAGATAGACGTTTATCAATGCTTGGTGAGGGGTTTCACTGGCATCTTAGGCGTAAGCGTGCAAAATACCCTTTTGCTCTCGTTCAATAGCATAAGTGATTTATGGAACACAGTGTTCAGTCTCAACAGGTGTTAGCGGCCGTCGATCTTGGCTCTAACAGCTTTCACATGGTCATGGCGCGTTTGATTAATGGCCAGCTTCAGATCATTGATCAGCGCGGTGAAAAAGTACAACTTGCCGCCGGCTTGCACCCGATCAATGGCATAGCCGATGACGCCCAAGAGCGGGCGTTAGCCTGTCTTGAGCGCTTTGGTCAGCACCTGAGAGGTCTTGATCCTCATTTAGTGACCATATTGGGGACCAATACTTTGCGAGCGGCTCGTAATAGTTACGGCTTTATGCAAAAAGCCAAGAAGGTGTTGGGTTTCCCTATTGAGGTGATTTCAGGCATCGAAGAAGCTCGGCTTGTCTATTTGGGCGTGGCACACACTTTGGCCGATGATGACGGCAAGCGCTTGGTCATCGATATTGGCGGTGGTAGTACCGAGTTTATTATTGGTGAGCGTTTTGCACCGTTAAAAATGGAAAGCTTGGGTCTGGGTTGTGTGACCTACACCGACCGTTTCTTTGCGGACGGCGAACTCACTGAGAAAGCCTTTAATCAGGCCATTGCCGCGGCTCGCCGTGAATTGCTCAGCATTAAAGTGCCTTACCAGCGACTGGGCTGGCAAAACGTGGTGGGGAGTTCTGGCACCATGCGAGCCACAAACCGCGTCTTAATGAACTACGGCCTTAGCGAAGAGGGCATTAATCTAAAAGCCCTATACGCCCTTAAAAAAATCATTCTGCAAACCAAAAACATTGATAAGTTAGAGCTACAAGGGGTGAAAGAGCAGCGCCTTGAAGTCTTCCCTGCCGGATTGGCGGTATTAATCGCGATTTTTGAAGTGCTTGAAATTGACACCATCACTTACAGCGACGGCGCGCTTCGTGAAGGCGCGTTGTACGACTTAATCGGACGGGTGAATCACGAAGACGTGCGTGAAAAAACCGTAAAGGCGATGCAGTCGCGCTTTGTGGTGGATGCCGCTCAAGCGCTCAATGTTAAGAACACGGCCGTGTATTTATACGACCAAGTGGCTGAGCGTTGGAAGATCAACGAGCCGGGTTGCAAAGATGCGTTGCGCTGGGCCGCTGATTTACACGAGGTGGGTTTAGCCATTGCTCACAGTGCTTATCACAAACACAGTGCTTATTTGGTTCAGTTTTGTGATATGCCGGGTTTTACAAAACAGAATCAAGAAACTCTGGCGATTCTTTTGCGTGGACACCGAAAAATACTGACCATT
>JBNMQC010000008.1:0-47765 GCA_051277445.1 Bermanella sp.
AGGTTTATCAATGGTGACCTTGGCGAAGGACACGGAGTCATGTTCACAGCAAATATCCAAAACATCGGATACCAACTTTTCTAATAATTTAAAACGACCACCTTCAACCAGTGCAATAACGTCTTTGGTAATGGTCTTATAATTGAGAGCGCCTTCAACGTGATCCGTTAAACATAGGTGGCTTGCTGGATAATGAATCTCAGCGTTGATCACCACATCCTGTTGCTTCTCTTGCTCTTCAGGATTGAAGCCAATAAAAGTGCGCAGTCTTAAATTCTTAATATTAATAATAGCGTTATTTTCAGGCATGTCGGCTCTTTGGCTCATATTATTCGTTTAAGCAATTACGCAATGGTAATGGATTTGGATCCCTTTGCGCATTAGTTTGTGACCATTTGATGAAGCTGCTCGGTAAATTCATCATGGTGCTGATAAATGACATGGGCAAGGTGCGCATAATCAGGCTGATCCAGAGGGGCATATAAGTAAGCCTGCATACCGGCATTATGGGCTGCCTGCAAATCGTACTTGTAATCCCCCACATAAGCGATGGCTTTTGGTTCGAGCTGCCAAGTGGCCGCAATTCGTAAGAGTGCTGTTGGGTCTGGTTTGGCGGGCGCATCGGCACGGGTCAACATGATATCGATGGGAATCTGGTTATTATCAAGCTTAATTTGCGCTGCCTTTGGCGAGTTCCGCGTCACGATAGCCACAGGTAAACCAAGGTTGCTGATGGTTTCAACTAAGGTTTTAGCACCAGGCAGCCAGCAGGCAGTGTGAGCATCATCTAGTTCGTGTTGTTCGATCACGGCTTGTGCTTGCTTTTGTTGATCTTGCGGCAAGCTAGAAACATGCTCAAGTATGTCCACATCACTAGGGCAGCCCACAAGCTCGCGTAATAAAGGGAAATTTAATTGAGAGCCCACCAGTGTGCCGTCTAAATCAAAGATGATGCCGTAGATCTTGGCGGTGCTGGAAGTGGTCATAGTGGTCCTTGGAATCACAAGTAGTAAAG
The DNA here is from genome assembly GCA_051277445.1 of Bermanella sp. Classification (GTDB taxonomy): domain Bacteria; phylum Pseudomonadota; class Gammaproteobacteria; order Pseudomonadales; family Oceanobacteraceae; genus Bermanella. The sequence continues at coordinate 1,016 of JBNMQC010000008.1, forward strand.
CGTATACGGCCAAAGGCACAAACTAGATGCTAGCAAAATAATGCGGTTAAAGGGATGATACTACACGCTATTGCCTGACACTCGGTGCCAGCCTGGGCACTTGAATACTCATAATAAGTTTAACCATGACATCCACCGACGCAAATATCCGAAATACAACCCTTGGTATTGTCACACGCTACCATGAAGCTTGGCGTGAGCGGGATCTTGAGGCCATTTTGCGCTGTTATCACCCAGATATTCACTACCATGACTTTTTTCAAAACAAGGTCTTCACCCAAAGAGACATCAAGCAATACATTGCTCAGGGTTTAACCAATGCGCAGTTGGAACACATCGCGCCCATTCGCGCCGATGGCGATACCGCCTTTATCGAATACAGTATTCGCCTGCAAGAACAAAAAGGGCTTGCATCGTTTTGTGCCAGTGAAGCCATTACCGTGAAAGATGGTCAGGTTTGGCGCGTACACGAATATGCCACTTTAGTCAGTTTGGCCAGTGAGCAAGTGGCCCACAGCAATAGCCTGGCGCGATTGGGTTTATCCACACGCCAAATCGCGAGTATGTCGCAAGATGTGCGTGAATTTATTCAACTGCCTCATGTGCTGACCCAAGCAGAACTGAACCTTCAGCAAGTGGCAGATGCTACCGGCTATGGTCGTAACCAGTTATCGTTTTTGTTTAATCAGGTGTTTGGTGCGCGTTTTTTACAATACATTAATGAGCAGCGCATTGGCTGGGTGCTTGAGCAACTGCAATTGAGTAAACCTCAAACGGTAGACGCCTTAGCGCTGGAGGCTGGATTTAACAGCGCCTCTGTATTTTATAAGTACTTTCGTCAGGTGACGGGGCAAAGCCCCAAGGCTTACATCAACGCTTTACCCTAACTATCCGCCCGTGCACGCAGCTAGGTTTTATGACATTACCTTTGCTAAAGTGTCGTCTTTGACATCATTTATTAGGTACTCACTATGATCAGTTTATGGATGGAGCAGGTCTCCCACTTAACCGTGCGCCCAAGCCTGCAACAAGACATAAACGTAGACGTGGTTATTGTGGGTGCCGGTTTCACTGGCATGTGGACGGCTTATTATCTGAATCAAGCACAGCCAGATTTATCCATTGCCATTGTTGAGGCGAAACAAGTGGGTTACGGCGCCTCTGGGCGCAACGGTGGTTGGCTCATGGGCGAGATCGCCGGTGCCGATGGCCTGTTAAAGTCCCTCACACGCGAGCAGCGCATTGCCAGTCATCATTTGATTCATGATATTCCCGATGAAGTGGCCCGTGTTTGTGAGCGAGAAAACATCGAATGCGATTTACGCAAAGGCGGCGCCCTGTATTGTGCCGCCCGCTACCCAGAACAAAAACAATGGCTGCAAGACCAGTTGGCGCAACACAAACAAGACGACTACGCCCCAGAAGATTTCGTCTGGCTTGATAAAGATCAGTTAAACCAACAACTGCAAATGCCTAAAGCGGTTGGGGGGATTTTCACACCGCACATTGCCACCATACATCCTGCTAAGTTGGCCAAGGGGTTAGCCACTTGCCTGGAAAACAAAGGGGTGAAAATCTATGAAAACTCCCCAGTCACCCATTGGCAAAGCGGGCAAGTGACCACAGATCAAGCCAAGATAAGCGCCAAATGGGTTGTGCCCGCAGTAGAGGCCTACGGCAGCCAGCTAAAGCCTGTGGATAAATACCAATTGGCGGTACACAGTTTGATTATTGCCACCGAGCCCTTACCGCAAGCCATTTGGGATCAAATTGGTTTAGCCAAAGGCCAAGCCTTTAGCGAGTCATCACGTTTGGTGAGCTACGGCCAGCGCACTGTGGATGACCGCTTAGTGTTTGGTGCCCGTGGCGGCTATAACTTTGGTGGCCGCTTACGTAAAGACGAGCCGTTAAACGATGATGAAATGGCGGTGCGTTTACACCTGATGTATGAATGCTTTCCTATTTTAAAAGAAAAAGCGGTAAAGATTACCCACTCTTGGGGCGGCAACTTATCCCTGCCCAGACGGTTTCATCCACACATGTTTTGCGATCGACAAAACAACATTGCCATGTCAGGTGGTTACGTGGGTGAAGGAGTCGGTGCCACCAACTTAGCCGGGCGTACGCTGGCGGATTTAATTTTAGATAAAGACACGCTCAATACACAGCAACCTTGGGTGATGAATAACCAAGGCATGAGGGCGCTCAAAAAATGGGAGCCAGAACCGATTCGCTGGTTAACCTATAAAACACTCAACAAAGCCTTAATTTATGAAGACAAAGTGCTGGCGGATGCCAGTTCACCTAAATGGAAGCGCAAAGCCATCGTTAAGGTATGTGACCTGCTTGACGCCATCATGTCTTAGACGTTTAAGAAAATAAAAGTAAAAATTAAAGGTAATAAACATGGATTACTCAAAACTGTATATTAATGGTCAGTGGGTACAATCAAGTGGCAAGCAAACCTTTGCCGTGGTTAACCCCGCCACAGAAGACGTATGCGCCAATGTAGTCATGGGCACCAAAGACGATGTGGATACAGCAGTAAAAGCCGCACAGGCCGCGTTTAAAACTTGGTCAAAAACCAGTTCGGAGCATCGTGCGAACATGATTCAAAAACTGGTAAATAAATTACGCGAATACCGTGATGAGCTCGCACAATCCATGAGCATCAGTATGGGCATGCCATTGCACCTAGCCGGGGAAGTGCAAGTCGATGATCAAATCGATATTTTAGAAACCTACGTGAGTCGCACCGCGTTAATGGATGAAGTGAAAACCATAGGCAATGCTCAAATCGTTAAACAACCTATCGGTGTGTGTGCGTTAATCAGCCCGTGGAATTATCCGCTGAATCAATTGGTGGGCAAGATGGCACCGGCGCTTGCGGCGGGCTGCACCATGGTGGTTAAACCGTCGGAGCAAACCTCCCTGCAAGACTTTATTGTGGCCAAGGCCTGTGATGAAGTCGGCTTGCCTGCGGGTGTGTTTAATCTTGTGCCCGGTTATGGCCCAGAAGTGGGCGCGGCCATGTCGAGTCATCCGGATATTCAATTGATCTCCTTCACGGGCTCTACTCGTGCGGGTATACACATTGCGCAAAATGCCGCACAAAACGTAAAGCGTGTGGTGCAAGAATTGGGCGGTAAATCGCCGTTAATTATTGATCGTGGCTGCGAGCTGAATGATGCCGTGCAATACGGCATTGATGATGTGTTAATCAATACTGGTCAAACCTGTACCGCTTATAGTCGTTGGTTGGTACAAAAAGACATTGTTCAAGACGTGATTGCGCTGGCCAAACAAAAAGCCGAAGCCATCGTCATTGGTAGTGGCCCAGATGCCTTCATGGGGCCCATGGTGAGCCAGGCGCAACAAGAGCGTGTACTTAATTACATTAAAATTGGTATAGAAGAAGGGGCCACTTTAGTCACCGGTGGATTAGAAAAACCCGCTGATATTGATAAAGGTTTTTACGTACAGCCCACCATATTTTCTGATGTACGCAATGACATGACCATTGCCCGCGAAGAGATATTCGGCCCTGTGATATGCATCATTGAATATGACACCCTTGAAGACGGCATCGCCATGGCTAACGATACGGTTTATGGGTTAGCCGCTGCCGTGTTCGCTAAAGATAAAACGCTGGGGTTTGATATTGCCAAACAGCTGGATGCAGGCATGGTATATGTGAATGGCGGTAGCTATAACATTGAAGCGCCGTTTGGGGGAATGAAGCAAAGTGGTAATGGCCGTGAGTTTGGTGATGAAGGTTTGCACGAATATGTTGAGCTAAAAGCGATACACGTGGATTAATTTATATGTCACTATCGCAATAGATAACGAGCTTCGCTCCAACATTGCTTTTTTGATAGTGACTTATGGATTTTTCAATTACGTTTTTCCAACTCTTTTTTTGGGGTTTAGTATTAGGTGCACCAATATTACTGGTGCTGTGTTTTTTAATATCCGGACTGGGTTTGATTGTTGGACGAATTGAACACTGGAAACCCTTTGATGCCTTATATTGGGCGTATATCACTGCTTTAACGATAGGGTATGGGGATATGCGCCCCACTCAAAAATCTTCGAGAGTCCTCTCTATCATGATTGGTTGGTGCGGTATTATGTTCACCGGTTTACTGGTGGCCATCGCTGTGAAAACCGCGTCAACGGCTTTTGAAATGCACATCAATCCAGAATTAATGCAGCATATTTCTCAGCGTATTCATCACGGTTAGCGAAACGAACCAGCCTTAGTTAATTCTCAAAAACAGGAGCCATCCCATCGCACTACTACAGCGTATTAAAAATAATCCTATACATTTTATACTCATCACCATCACGGCACCTGCTATTTATGGTTTGATCATTCCGGTAGTGGTATTAGATCTGTTTGTTAGCTTGTATCAAGCGGTTTGCTTTGGGGTGTATAAAATACCCAAGGTGAAACGCAGTGAGTATTTGGCGCTGGATCGTAAGAAGTTAGCCCATTTGAATATGCTGCAAAAATTCAATTGCCTATACTGCGATTATGCCAATGGTATCTTGGCCTATGCCAGTGAAGTGGCAGGGCGCACAGAGTGGTATTGGTGTCCAATTAAACATCCAAACCATGTGCAACGCGCACACTCACATTATGAGCAATTTATTGAATACAGTGATGGTGAGCAGTTTGCTAAAAAACATCGTCAGCAGCGTCAAGCGTGCCGAGCATGTGAAAGCGACTGTGGATCAGAGTCTAAATAAGTAATTAAAGGTGGATGTATGAGTGACAGTTGGGACGATTATGCGCAAGGCTGGGATGATAATCCTGATGTGATTCAATACGCACAGCTTGCTTTTGACAGCCTAGTTAAGCGTTATGATGTCGCGGGGTTAACGATATTGGATTTTGGTTGTGGTACGGGCTTGCTGAGTGAAAAATTAGCTCAAGCGGGTGCTCATGTGGTGTCCGTTGACCCATCTACTAAAATGATTGAAATACTGGCCAATAAAAAAATTAGCCAAGTGCAGGTATTGGCTTGTGAAATATCTCCGCAGACGATTGCCGCAGAGCCTTTGTTATCAAATGATTTTGATCTGGTTGTGGCGTCTTCGGTATGCACGTTTTTACCAGACTTTAGCACCACCTTGGCATCTATAGCTTCGTTACTGAAGCCCGAAGGTGTGTTTGTGCAATGGGATTGGATGAGCAGTGATGCTAACCCCAATTTTGGATTTGATCGTCAAACTTTATTGCAGGCCTATGAGCGTGCAGGGTTATCATTGGTAGATGTTGCTAAGGGTTTCACCCTGACATCGAATAAGGGCAGCATGGATGTAATTATGGGTATCGCGCAAAAACTGTGATGTACACTAAAAAATAAATGGATAAAAAATGCCGGTTATTACCGGCATTTTTTTGGTCTGTATTAAAGGGGCCAGACCGTATCGCCATCTACCAATAGCGGGTCTTTATCTAAGCCTTTGCAAAATCCATTGCCGGTTGAGGCATAAAACGTTTTGCTCATGGCCGGTAAGCTTAACGCGGCAACTTGAGCACTGGCCTGCGTGCCTGCTGGGAATCCCCACATGGTTAAGTACTGACGCATATCTAACTGAGTCACTTTAGATAAAGCGATATTAAGCCAGTCGTTATTGTTTAAAGCTGCAGCTTCTGCACGTGTAAAGTTAGCAAAGCCCAACGCCTCTTTTTTCGCAGCCCAATTCTCATCATTACGCGTGGCCTGCCAGAATTCACGTTCCATAATATGTAGTCGTGGTAGCAGCATCCAACCGTCGCTTAATGTGCCCTTGTCTTGTGCCGCCATCATCATTTGAATATACATGGCCGCACCATAACCCCAGCTGTTGAGTTCTTTATTCTCAATAAAGGCAACGGGGTCGGCTTGTTTACGGCTGTCATTTAAAATATTAAACAGCTCTTCAAAAGGTAAAGATTGGCAGCTTGGATCTTTGCCGGTATCAAGGAAGAAATGATACTTGCTGTGATAAGAATAAAAGTTAGTGGTGGAGTGTCCTTCCCAGTTGCCAAAACGGAACTTACCTTTTTCTAAACCGTGGCCCAGTTCATGAATGTCACCGTGGCCGGTTGGCGAGAAGTTCCAGCCGGCATCATAAGGATTACCCGAGCAGCCCCAGCCACAAGTTGGTTGATCAGCATTCATGTGTTTAACGATATCAATGTTTTGCACTTCAAAACCGTTGGCATCGGCAAAGTCATGGACCTCTGCCACCACATCAATACCCGGACCCTCAAAGCCTGCTAAAACATGGGGTAAATTAGATACATAACGCTCTGTGGCAAGCGCCATGTCGGCAGCCGTTCCACCCCAGTCCGTCATGGACTTACGCATCTTTTCTAGTTGAGAATGCACTTCAAAACCGGATGTGGACAACTCGGCCCAATCAAATTCACCAGCGTTGAGGCGAGCCTCAAAGTCTGCATTGTCTTGAGCTCCACGCCAAAAAGGGTGGTGCCCAATGTTATCGATTTTTAACTGTACAGCTTGATCATTCGCATCAAAGAATACTTGCAGTGGACCGCCGTAAGGGGATGTGAATTCAATCGTCTCACCCTGAGCAAGTGGGATTTGTGTGCTTTGTAAGTATTTAGGGCGATTGTATGCATTATTAGTGGCAAACCAGTGAGTGGATGCCGAGCGCAGACTGTTCACGGCCACCTTGGTATTCACGCTGCTATTGTCTAAGCGAGTAATGCGCACGGTTTCACCTGGAATAACATAGACACCAGCTGAACGAAAATATTGCTTGCTAACCAAATTAACCGTCTGGCTGCTTGGTTCAATGTGCGAAAAATCACTGCGGCTAAAATTACCAAGATCCGCTTGTACAGGATTGATTGAGCGATAGTTATAAACCGACATATCGGCATAAATGGATTGAATGAATGCAGTGGGGTCCGTGGTGTCTCGACTCATAGGAAACACGACCTGTTGACGGTAACGGTCACCCAATAACACAAGTAGTTTTTCTAACTGATACTCATTTGGGTGATCAAAAATATTGATGTGCTGACGATCAAGGTTACTTAAGATGTTACGCATTTGCGTGGCGCCATCCATAAAGTCACGATTAAAATGGGTAACGGTTGAACAGTTTTCACCCTCACACTGGTTGAAATCAAACTTGGTTTGAGCCGCTAATGTGTTGAGCATCGCCTGAATTTTACGAACATATTGAGGAGCTTGATCAATGTGCTGACGCATATCTTTCGCTTTAAGATAATATTTAGACCAATAGTTATCGCCGTTATAGATTACATTGAAATGTTCAAATAATTCACGTCCTAATTCAGTGATACCACCGTCATGATGGGTATACATCACACCGATGCCATTGTCTTGAGCAGTTTTAATGGCCGCTAAAATTTTAGGGTTAAGTTGCTCATTGCCATTTACTTGAGAAACAATTAAGACATCTGTGTCTTGTGTTAAACACACGGCCAATTGCTCACCGTCACAGGCGGTTTTATCGTTATATTTAACATTGTCACTAAACTGCGTGTCTAACCAATTACGCGTGGCTGTACGATCTGGGAAATAATAACTGTCATCCATTTGAGCAATAACGACGTTTAAAGGTGAATCACTAAAGTTGTTACGTGCAGATAACCACTCTAAACTGTTGACAAGCAGTTGATTCATTTCATCATTAACCGAATCAACAAAGCGCTGTGCGGTACGCATAGGACTGCTGGCTAAAACAAGATAACGAGCCTCATCATCACTGCCAATAATCGCAAGATCAGTGGAGCCAGCAGTAGAGCTGAGGCTGGCATCACTGATGAGCAAGCTATCGTTATAACCAAATTGAGCGCTGAGTTTGGCAGAGTCATGACTTGGGTCCCAATGAATTTCGGTCAAGCTGGTTTTATCACCACGGGCACTGCCGTCTGGGTTTAATTGTAAAAGTTGCGCTTTAATTGCTAGGTAAGCTTTACGTTGTTTGTTAACCGTCGTGATTGCGCCATTTTGCAGTTCAACATCGCTTACCTCACTGGCATCACCACTGGCAATGGCTTTTTCGGTGGCTAGACTTAATGGGATGTCCTCGGCTTCTTTTTTTACGTTGTCGCTGCCTGATCCGCCGCCACCGCAGCTAGCAAGTAGGGCAATTAATGTGAAAGCGAGCGAACGCTTAAATACGGTGTAATTCATTGTTAGCCATATCGTGATGTAAATTGGGCGTGGATAGTACACGGTTCGAGTAAAGAATGGCGGGGCGACTTCACAAAAAGCTAATAGAAGCCGAGTAATTATTCATATATGGGCGAATAATGACTCGTTGCTTTTGATTCTAAAAGATTAGCAGGCGGCGTGTTTTTATGGTGTTTACATTTTTCCAATGGCTTAAACAATCAAACTTTTCAGTAAACATTTGCTCGCTGAAATAGCTAAAGAGTTTAGATTCCAACTCGCAAAAACGCCAGTATTTCACCGGCTAACCAATCGGGGCATTCTACGGCGGTCATGTGTCCGCAATGTCGGTTATGGGCATGTAATACATTCGGAATATTCTTTAAAAAGTGTTGGCTGGTTTTACAGAAGATATGATCAAGCTCTGCGGTGATCACCAGTGTGGGGCAAACGATGCGTTGTAAGCCTGAAATGTGTGGGTCTTTGTCTTGATAAAAACTGCGTACAAAGGCGCCAATGCTTTTACCATTGCCGTCTTGCATGATATTTAAACAGGTTTCAAATAATTCATCGGCGTTTTCTGCTGCGCCAACCCCGGCGAATAATGGTCCTAGGTTGAGTTTTAAACCTTGAATAATCATGGGCCAGCTGAAGTTTTCAAAGCTGCTCGCCAGTGCATTCATGGCTGCGTAATTTGCAGCATCGGGTAAATTACTAAACTGGGTTGATGAACTGGTGTTGCAAAGAATTAATGATAGCAAACGGTTTTGCTTGGGCAGGCTGGTATCGTTTGCAAATTGCATGGCATAGCGCACTGCAATCATGCCGCCGGTACTGTGACCCATTAAATGAAACTGCTCTAGGCCCAGGTGTTCGGCCAGTGCGTTAACATCGCCAATACAGGTATCAATGTCATAGCCTTTTGGCTCACCGTCTATTTCAGTAAAGCCATGGGCGCGCACATCCAATGCGATAACGCGATAGTGTTGGGCCAATTGTTCAGCCACACCGGTTTTCATCCAGTAGGCGCTGTGCTGTGCAAGACCATGCAAAGCGATGATCGGCTCGCCTGAGCCCATTTCTTCATAATGAAAAGTAACGTTCTGATGTTGAAAACTTGGCATAGCGCATATCACATTAATGAATGTATAGCCGACTATTACTAAGTTTTTGGGGTACGTCAAATGACGTTAATGAATAGAAGCCAATAAATGATAGGCATGCTGGAATGTGCGGCTTACCCATCTTGATAATGGGTAAGCCGGTATGGGTCTATCTTAATTTTTCGAGCATTAGGTAATACCACATGCCCAGTGCGAGAAACTGATTGCCAATCCATTCGCTACCGGGGATACGAATGTGCTTGCAGTTGGCAAAGGTGTCGTAGTCTTTCATTTGTCCGGTAACGGCATTGGCCATAATTTCACTGACGATGTGTGTTAACGCAATACCATGGCCAGAGTAGCCCTGTGCATAGAAGACGTTGTCCGAAAGCTTGCCTAATTGCGGAATGCGATTCACCACAATCCCCATCATGCCAGACCATTGGTAATCTACTTTCACACCTTTTAAGCGTGGGAAGGTTTTTTCAATGGCAGGGCGTAGCTCTGCATCAATATCGCGACTTTCACGCCCCGAGTAGTTAGCGCCGCCACCAAACAATAAACGCTTGTCGGCGGTTAAACGGTAATAATCCAATACAAAACGGCAATCATAAACGGCCACATCTTTCGGGTTAATTAAATCCGCTACCTCATCCCCGAGTGGCTCGGTGACCACTAGACCACCTGCCGCTGGGAAGATTTTACCGCTCATTTTTAAACGCTCTAAGCGGTGGTATGCATTACCAGCCAACATGACTGTGTTGGCGGTGACGCTGCCTTTTTTTGTGAAGACTTTTGCAGGCTTGCCGGTTTTGTTATCGCCGTGATCAATGTCGATCACTTCGCTATTTTCAAAAATCAATGTGCCTAACGATTCAGCCGCGCGCGCTTCGCCTAAACATAAGTTTAAGCTGTGCAGGTGCATGTTCTTTTTGTTGTAGATACCGCCATGATAGATATCGGTTTCTAAGAATTCGTTGATGCGATCACGCTCGACAAATTCCACTTGATCTCCCATGCCGTGATCTAAGCATTCTTGGTAGTTGGCGCGAAGTTCTGGCAAGTGACTGGGTTTGTAAGCCGTATGCAGGTGGCCGAATTTTAGGTCGCAGTCGATGCCGTATTTTTCAATGCGGTTTTTGATGATGTCATGGCCATGAAAGCGCAGGTGCCAGATGAAGTCGTCCACATCGCTGCCCAGCGTTTTACGCATTTGTTTGCGCATGGCTTCATCACCAGACAGACTGCCCGTGACCTGACCACCATTGCGTCCGGTTGCACCCCAGGCGACTTTCTTAGCTTCGATGACAGCGACTTTGAAGCCACGTTCAGCCAACTCAAGCGCAGTATTAATTCCCGTAAAGCCGCCACCCACAATGGCCACATCCACACGGATATCCCCTTCGAGTTCTGGGTAATCACTGTCTTGGTTTATGGTGGCGCTGTAGTACGCCGGACATCTTTGTGCCGTCATGTTCGACCTTCTGATTCATTTTTGTAATATCCCCATTCTGGGGGACATACTGGGCGCTGGCTATCGGGTCTAGTAGGTATTGATTTTTGAAAATAATACCCGCTTGGATTACGACTTGGCCGAATGGTTGTCCTCGTTTGAGGTTGCACGATCTTGTGCATCATCTTGTAATACTTGGGAGAGTTCTCGTAAGCCTTTTTGCACGGCAATGCCGTATTGCTTATCGTCCCCCCAGACTTCGGCCAATTTACGCATGTTTACTTCATCATGTTCTTCAAATAACTGGCCAGCCCGTTGAGCATCTTCCTCAGTTTTCCCCAGAAGTTGTAAGGCATCGACACCAAGGTGCAAGGCAGAGTCAAAGGTTTCCCGGCGCAGGCCATCGATCTTAGTTTGCATAATGGCATACGCATGACTGCGATCGATGGCTCGTGCCAAGATTTTTAAATTGGGGAAGTGCTTTTGTGCTGTGGCAATAATATCCAGTGTCTTATCCGCTTCATCTACGGCGATCACTAATAGTTTGGCTTCATTGGCCCCGGCAGCTTCTAATAATTCGCTGCGTGCGGCGTCGCCGTAATAGACCTTATTGCCAAAGCGCCGCACCAAGTCCACTTGACCTGGGCTGTGATCCAATATGGTGAGGTTGTAGCCCTGAGCGATGAGCAGTCGACCAATAATCTGCCCAAAGCGGCCGTAGCCAGCCAGTATAACGTGCTCTGCGCTGTCGAGATTGGTATCTTCTTCAGGCTTGGCTTGCGGCCCTTGGCGAGTGTAATACGCCTCATAAGCCACCAATAATAAGGGTGAAACTAACATAGATAGGGCCACTACCACGGTAATCATATTAACAAGGGCATCGTCGAACACGTTAAATTGTCGTGCACTGCTGGCCAGTACAAAGGCGAACTCGCCACCTTGTGCCAGCGCGAGGGTAAATAACATGCCTTGCGAGCGGCCCATACTGGAAAAAGCTGCAACCAAGGCCAATACCATAATCTTGATTAAGATGAGCGCCAGCACCGATAGCCCAATGAATATGGGGTCATTGAATAGCAGGTCAAAATCAATACTGGCACCGACGGTAATAAAAAATAGCCCCAGCAATAAACCTTTAAAAGGCTCAATATCCACTTCAAGCTCGTGGCGGAACTCGTTATCGGCCAACACCACGCCCGCCAAAAAAGAACCCAGAGCCGGTGAGAGCCCAATGGCTTGCATGAGTACGGTGATGGCCACCACAATAAACAGCGCAAAGGCCGTGAAGATTTCCCGCATACGCGTTTCGGCAATAAAACGAAAGAAGGGCGCTGCCAGATATTTACCGCCCAAAATAATCGCTAAAATGGTCGCGGTGGTAATGACCACTTGTACCCAAATAGGCAAGTGGCTAATTAAACTGTCATGGATACCCGCATTGTTAACCACTTCGCCCACGGCCAGTAATGGCAAGAGCGCCAAAATAGGAATGACCGCAATATCTTGAAACAACAATACCGAAAAACTATTGGCGCCCGCCTGGGTTTTTAATAAACCTCGCTCGGTCAGAGACTGCAAAACAATAGCCGTAGAAGACAGGGCCAAGGTTAAACCAATGGCCAGGCTCACTTGCCAAATAAAATCACTGGTCAGCATCACCAATGCGGTGATCATGGCGGCCGTGAGAATAACTTGCAAACCACCCAAGCCTAAAATAGGGCGGCGCATTTGCCATAAACGGGATGGGCGCAGCTCTAAGCCTACTAAGAATAACATCATCACTACGCCAAATTCGGCAAAGTGCATAACCTCAGTTTGATCCCCAACCAAATGAAACACAAACGGGCCAATGAGCACACCCGCGATTAGGTAACCCAGCACAGAGCCCAAGCCCAAACGCTTGGCAATGGGCACCGAAATGACAGCAGCAAATAAATAGATCAGTGCACTTACGAGCATGGCTTGGCCTTTGTTCACATGAATAGGTTTAAGTGTAGCGAAAAATACACAAAGTCTTTAGTGAATGTCCATAAATAGGCTTGGAAAAACTATTCTATCTTGTATGCTTGGCGCCCCAAATAAAAATCATTAAAGGATAATAATGATGAAACAATTGCCATTACTACTTGCCCTCCTTGCTTTGCCTACTTTCGCAGCGCCACAGTTAACAACAGAAATTAAAGAAGGGGATGTTTGGTTTAAAGCAGGATTTAATCAGTCAGATTCTGAATTAGAGTTGATTAACCCAAATGGAGGATCAAACATGGTAATTGATTCATCTTCAGATACATTTGGTTTTAGTAGTTTGGCTGCTATTAAAACAGCTTCTGACTTTACTCCTCTAGTTGGAATTTCTTTCGAAACTGCAGAGGGTGATGAAGAAGAAAAAGTGAAGATGTTTGGTGCATCACTTGGTTTTGTTAAAAAGTCAGCCAGTCAAAAAAACATTGGTATGTTAGTTAATTATAATCATAGCGATAATGCAGATGAATCGAGAGGATATTTTGATATTAGTGCCGCGTTTCAGACTAGTGATGTACTAAGTAAGAACTATAATGAGTTAGCTTTAATTTTTGATATACCAAAAGATGAAGGTGATACAGAAGGCGGAAAATCATTGACCGTTGTAAATAATCTAAAGATTACTGCCAATGATATGGTTGATTTTATTGCATCGGCTTCTTTGAGCCTGACGGGAGATATGACCCTAGTTGAAAATGATATTACAGTTGATTATGACCCTTCTTTTGGTTTGTCTGGTAAGCTTGCCGTGAACTTAGCCCCTCAGTTCACGTTAAACTTTGGTCTAGCTAAAATATTTGGCGGCGCTACGTATCGAGATCGTTTTGGTGATGAGCTTGATGCAGACATTGAAGCAACGCTTGTTAGTATTAATCTAATTGGCCGCTTTTAAGTCACCAGCTTTAGGGTGGGCACAGCCCACCCTTCATCAGGTGTCGCACAGTACCCCTCCTACAGGGTACTTTATTTAAACTTATTTAATCTTCCCCGCTTTACCATGCACCCAGCCATACAAGATCGGCAAAACAAATAAGGTTAATAACGTAGACGATACGATCCCACCAATCACCACCGTGGCTAATGGCCGTTGTACTTCAGCGCCGGTACCGGTATTTAATGCCATGGGCACAAACCCTAGGCTTGCTACTAATGCCGTCATTAATACTGGGCGCAACCGAATCACTGCCCCCTCCATAATGGCATAGGCTAAATCTCCCAACTCTAAAAAGCGTTGGCGAATAAACGACAACATAACCAAGCCATTTAAGACCGCAATACCGCTTAGTGCAATGAACCCAACTGCAGCGGAGATCGACAGTGACATACCCGTTATCCACAAAGCCAGAATGCCGCCGGTTAATGCAAACGGTATGGCGCTAAAAATAATCAGGGCATCTTTTATGGAATTAAACGCCATGACCAGTAAGCCTAGAATTAAGAGTAAGGTGAGTGGCACCACAATGCTTAAACGTTGGCTGGCAGATTGCAGTTGCTCAAAGGTGCCTGCGTATTCCAACCAATAGCCCGCAGGAATATCCACGTTTTGGTTAATGGTTTGTTTGGCATTTTGCACAAACGAGCCTAAGTCCACACCGCGAATATTGCTGCTCACAATAATGCGGCGCTTGCCTTGTTCGCGGCTGATTTGATTGGGTTGTGGATTCAGTTCGATTTTAGCCACTTCATTGAGCGGCACGTACTCCCCATTGCCTAAGATAATGGAGAGGTTGTTCAGTTCGTTCACATCGTTGCGCAATATCTCTGGTAGGCGAATGACGATATCAAAGCGACGATCCCCTTCGAAGATTAACCCAGCTTGCGAACCTGAAATGGCGGTGGCTAAAACCGATTGAATTTGGCTGAGATCCAAACCGTATTGGGCCAGTGCTACTTTATCGGGAATGATGCTTAACATGGGTAAGCCTGTCACTTGTTCGATACGAGCATCGGCCGCGCCGGGCAAGGCTTGTATCTGTTCTAATACTGCCTGAGCTTGTTGCAGTAGTATGTCTAGATCATCGCCGTAAATCTTAATGGCCAAGTCAGAGCGCACACCTGAAATTAACTCGTTAAAACGCATTTGAATGGGCTGGGTGAATTCATAGTTATTGCCGGGTAAATGGGCAATGGCGTGTTCAATCTTCTCACTCACTTGGTTTTGGCTAAGGGAAGGGTCGGGCCATTCATCTCTGGGTTTTAACATAACAAACGTATCGGCCACGTTCGGTGGCATGGGGTCGGTAGCCACTTCGGCGGTGCCAATTTTTGAGAACACGGTTTTCACTTCTGCGATTTTAAGTATTTCTGTTTCTAACTGGGTTTGCATGGCCACGGCTTGTTCAATACCCGTGCCCGGTGTGCGCATGGCATGCAGTGCAATATCCCCTTCTTTTAATTGCGGAATAAATTCGGTTCCCAGTGTCGTGGCAAGATACACACAGCCCAATACTAATAAGATGGCGCTGGTAATGACCAAACGCGGAAAGGCCAGCGCCCATTGCAGAGCTGCTTTGTAGCCCTGTTGGCTTTTGATCATTGCCACGCTTTCTTTTTCTTTTACGGCTCCTGTCATAAATAGCGCGACCATGGCTGGTACTAGGGTGATCGATAACACCAAGGCGGTGAGTAATGCCATGACCACAGTGGCCGCCATGGGGTGAAACATCTTGCCTTCAACACCGGTTAATGAAAAAAGCGGTATATAAACCAAGGTGATAATGAGCACGCCAAATAAGCTGGGACGAATCACTTCGTTGGTGGCATCAAACACGATGCTGAGACGCTCCTGTTTACTTAATTGGCCTCCTTTGAGTTGTGATTGAGCTTGGGACAAACGCCGAGTGGTGTTTTCAACGATGATCACGGCACCATCCACAATTAAGCCAAAATCCAATGCGCCTAAGCTCATTAAATTTGCCGAGACACCCGTGCGCACCATGCCGGTAATGGTGCCCAACATGGCAAGTGGAATCACCGCAGCGGTTATTAACGCTGCGCGAATATTGCCGAGTAATAAAAACAATACGGCAATAACCAGAAGGGCGCCTTCGATTAAATTTTTCTGTACGGTGTTAATGGCTTTTTCAACCAAGGTTGTGCGGTTATAAACCACGTCTAAGGTGACACCTTGAGGTAAGCTTTTTTCAATGTCTTTTAAGCGGGCGGTGGCATTAAGCGCTACTTCACGGGAGTTTTCACCGGCGAGCATCATGGCGGTGGCAATGACGGTTTCTTTACCATTTTGTGTGGCGGCGCCGGTACGCAGCTCTTTACCAATGGCAATGTCCGCTATGTCACGAATAAACACTGGGCTGCTGTTAAAGGATTTGATAATCACATTGCCAATATCGTGCGTGGATTGTAATTGACCGGGAATACGCACCAATAATTGTTGGCCGTTGGTTTCGATGAAGCCTGCCCCTTGGTTTTGATTGCTGTTGCTAAGCGCTTGGTGAATGTCGTCCATACTGACATCAAGGCTGAGCATTTTTTCTGGCCAGGGGGTCACGTGATATTGTTTTTCGTAACCGCCAATGGCGTTCACTTCAATGATGCCTTTCACCAAGGCCAGTTGCGGCTTGATAATCCAATCTTGGATTTCACGCAGGGCCGTTATGTCGTAAGGCTCACCATTTTCTTGCACGGCATCCTCGTGTGCTTGAATGCTGTACATGAAAATTTCACCCAGCCCGGTGGCAATTGGGCCCATGGTGGCTTCAATGCCGGAAGGTAATTGCTGATTGACGGAGCTTAGACGCTGATCAATCAGGTTACGGGCAAAATAAATGTCCGTGCCTTCTTCGAATACCAATGTTACTTGCGATAAACCATAGCGGGAAAGTGATCGGCTATAGGCCAGTTGCGGCAAACCGGCAAACGCGGTTTCCACATTAAAGGTGATGCGTTGCTCCACTTCTAATGGCGAATAACCTTCTGCTTGGGTATTAATTTGCACTTGTACATTGGTGATGTCGGGTACGGCATCAATGGGTAATTTTTGGTAATGATAAAAGCCGGTTAGGGTGATTAACACCGCTAGCATCATCATGAGTACGCGTCGCTCGATGGAGAAACGCAAAATCGATTCGATCATGTTTTTCTCCTAGTGAACGTGTTCTGCGCCGGCTTTTTCAAGGTCCGCTTTAATTAAGTAACTGTTTTTTACCACGTACTCATCGTCTTTTGATAAGCCCGTTAACACTTCACTGAATTGATGATCTTGTAAACCAAGGGTGACGGGGCTTGCGGTATATTCATCCCCTTGTTTTATGAAAACCACGGTGTTGCCTTCAACTTGCTGCATGGCTTGATTGGGAATACGTAGGGCAACGGTTTTGCTTTGAGTGACGACATCGCCTTTTACGGTGACACCTGCCCGCCAGCCATGGTCATGGTTATCTAAGCGCACACGGGCTAACTCGTAAGGCCCACCTGATGTGTTGGGAATAATATGCGCAATGCGAAAAACTTCGTTATCGATGATGACATCTTGCCCTTGTTTCACGGCGAGCATTTGGTTGGGGAAAATTTTAAATTCAGCCCACAAAATATTGTCATTAAATAGGGTAAACAGCGGCTGGTCTTGGGTGAGTTCACCTGGGTTGGCGTGACGCTCGATGATGATGCCGTCAAATGGCGCATTCACATAATAAGGGTGCAGGCTTTGGTTTGACTCGATGCGCGCCAGTTTCATGCCTTTTTTTACGGTATCACCGACACTGGCATTCACCTGAATAATTGTGCCGTCAAAACGGGCACCGATATGACTGATCTGGCTTGGGTCATTGGCAACCTTCCCAAATACACGGTGTGTTTTTGCAATGGTGCCTGAGTGGGCTTTTGCCGTGATGATGCCAGATTGTTTGGCTGTGTGTGCATCTATGATGACGGAGTCACTGTGACCGTCTTCTTCGTGGTCGTGCTCATCTTTACTGTGCTCGTCGTGATTCTGCTCGTCATGATCGTGTTCATCATGTTGCTGGCTTTGCGCCATTTCAATGTGAGGTGATGAATGATCATGGTCATCGCCTCCATAACTATTAGAAGCCAGTAAACTGAAACTCATGGCAAAGCAGACAGGGCGAAAAAGTCCCTGCATAAAGTGGAGTCGTAATAACGCAAACATGGTGTGTCCTACCGAATTCGATAATTTAAAAATGAAATTAAAACTGAATGACAGTTAGGTTCTGGGAGGACGAAAAAAGGCGTTGGGTTGTTGCGCTAAGGCAAGTTGATTGGCAAATGAATGCTGTGGACTTTGTCCGAACACACTCGTTGTCGAATATAAAGAGGTGATAAAACTGGAATGGGCACCGTGGCAGTGGCAACAATGATGACAATCAAAGTCGGTTTGTTGGCTGCTGGAGTCTTGATTCACGGCTGTGTTTTCGTTGTGTGAATCTTTGTGCGAATGCTCAAATTCTAAATGTTCAACCCCCGATTGATGACCGCTATGAGTATCCGCCATGGACCATACTGATTGAGTTGCAATCAATATGATCATGAGCCAGTGGATACTTGTTTTATACATAAAAAATACGTCTGTTGATGTGTGCGTGATGTTAGCCTACAAGCCAGTTGTTTTCAGCTGTTTTGTAGGCTGACACTCTTATGTTGATCAATCTTGCTGCTTTTGGGCATCCAGTTGTCGATTTAGTTCCGTTTCCATGGCCAGTGGCGATTGTGTATTTTTAGCCAGTAATCGATACATCACGGGCACAATCACTAGAGTAAATACGGTGGAGGCCAAAATACCGGTTAACACGACGATGCCGATTACCGTTCGGGTTTCGGCCCCTGCACCAAATGACAGTATCAAAGGAATAGCGCCAAATGCCGTGGTAATGGCCGTCATTAATATTGGGCGCAAACGAATGGTTGCCGCTTCAATAATGGCTTGTTCAAATGCCATGCCTTCGTCCCGCAACTGATTACAGAACTCCACGATCAATATACCGTTTTTGGCGGTCAGGCCCACCAACATGATTAAGCCAATCTGTGAGTAAATATTCAAAGACTGACCAAATACATACAAACCAGCCAATGCACCGATCATGGCCATGGGCACGGTGAGCATAATCACCAGTGGGTGAATATAACTTTCAAATTGAGCCGCTAAGACCAAGAACACCACGACTAATGCCAGCGCAAAAATAAAGTAAATGGACTGCCCACTGCTTTCTAAATCTTGCGACTGACCTTTATAGCTGATGACCGCTTCGGCGGGTAAGTGGGTACTGGCGAGGTCATTTAAATAATCCAGCGCTTCGCCCAAGGTGTAGCCGTCAGCCAGATTCGCTTCTAAGGTAATTGCGCGAATGCGGTTGAAGCGATTCAAGGTATTGGCATCGGCTCGCTCGCTGATGGTGACCAAATTTGCCAAAGGAATAAGCGCATCATTGTAGCGACTGCGCACATAGATATTTTTCATATCCAGAGGTGTGTTTTGTAAGCTACGTTCCCCCTCTAAAATGACATCGTACTCTTCACCTCGATCTAAAAAGGTGGTTACTCGACGGGAACCTTGTAAGGCGGCCAGCGTGTTACCAATTTCTTCGGCGCTGACACCTAGGTCAGCGGCCCGTTGAGTATTAATGTTAATTAACACCTGTGGCTTGGTCTCTTTGTAGTCGTGATCAAGGCCAATGAGTTTTGGATTATCCGTGGCTTTTTCCAACATGATGTCTCGCCACTGGGATAACTGCTCATAGTTGCTGCCGCCAATCACAAACTGAACGGGTTTGCCTAAGCCGCCCCCTAAGGCTTGTCGCATCACTGCAAAGGCGCGCACGCCTGCTAGGTCACTTAAGCTTTTATTGATGCGACCAATGACTGCATTGGCCGGCGGGCGCTCGCTCCAGTCTTCGAGCACCACTATGACAAAACCACCTGAGTAATCGGCACTGGCGCCAAAGCTGCGCGGGGTGCGCACCAATAAGCGTTTGACAATGCCTTCGTCTACTAGGGGCATCAGACGGGTTTCGATCTCATCCATGTAGGCTTTTGAATAATCATAACTGGACCCTTCAGGTGCCGAGACCAATACAAAGAAGGCACCACGATCTTCTTTTGGCGTGAACTCTGTGGGGATGTTAGTAAATAGCCAAGCGCAGCTTAACAATGCGGCGGCTAATAAAATCAATGAACGTTTAGGGGCGTTCAGCGCATGACTTAAGTAGTCGCGATATTGCTCTCGCAGTTTATCCAATAACTGGTCGGTTTTTTGCGTCAGCACGTTGGGTTTCTCGTTGGCGTGCAGCAAACGGGAACACATCATGGGCGACAGAGATAGCGCTACCAATGACGAAAACCCCACGGCAGCCGACATGGCCACGGCAAATTCCGTAAAGAGTTTACCCAGGTCTCCCTCTAAGAAAATGATGGGCAAGAATACCGAGATGAGCACGGCGGTGGTGGCCAGTATCGCAAATGAGACTTGGCGCGCGCCAAGGTAGGCGGCTACTAAAGGGGTTTCTCCTTCGTCTATGCGTCGATGAATATTTTCTAACATGACGATGGCGTCATCCACCACCATGCCAATGGCGAGGATCAGCGCTAATAAAGTCAGTAGGTTGATGGTGAAACCCAGCATGAATAAGATGACAAAAGTACCCATGAGGGACACCGGAACGGTAATGGCCGGTATCAAGGTGGCGCGAGCATTACCGAGGAAAACGTAAATAACCAAGATCACCAACGCCATGGCAATAAAGAGGGTTTGGTACACTTCTTTGATGGACTGCTCGATAAACACTGAGCTGTCGTAACTGCGCAGTAGCGCCATGCCTTCTGGCAATTCTGGATTGATTTTATCGAGCAAAGCTCGTGCTTTACGAGCAACATCCAGTGTGTTGGCCGTGCTTTGTTTGGTAATACCCACGCCCACCATGGGCACGCCATTACCGCGGAAGGATTTACGGTGCTCTTCGGCGGCCAGCTCCACACGGGCCACATCTTTTAGACGTACTGGGTAATCGGTGTTCGCTCGAATCACTAGCTGACCCATCTGTTCAGCGGTTGGGTAAGCACGTTCTAAGCGCACGGTGAATTGGCGTTGGTCGGATTCAATGCTTCCGGCAGGCAGTTCGATGTTTTCACGGCGCAGGGCATCTTCAATATCACTGATGGTCATTTCCCTTGCGGCCAGAGCTTTGCGGTCGATCCACACGCGTAAAGCGTAATCTAAGCCGCCCCCCACACGCACACGTGCAACGCCATCAATGACGCTGAAGCGGTCAATTAAATAGCGGTTGGCATAATCGGTGAGCTCGAGTAATCCCATGCGATCACTGACCAGGTTAAACCACATGATGGTGTCGTCATCGGCACCGGCCTTGGTGACTTCTGGTGGATCCGCGTCGTCAGGCAGATTGTTGAGTATTCGGGATACACGATCACGCACGTCATTGGCGGCGGCGTCGATATCGCGGCTGATGTTGAATTCAATGGATATATCCGAGCGACCATCTTCACTGGAAGAGATGATGTTCTTGATGCCCTCAATGCCAGAAATACGATCTTCGATGACCTGAGTGATGCGCTGCTCCACAATGGCGGCGGCAGCGCCGGTGTAGTTAGTACGAATGCTGACGACAGGGGCATCAATATCTGGGTATTCGCGCAACGGCAGCTTATCAAAGGCGAGTAAACCGAAGGCTAAAATCAGTAGGCTGATAACCGATGCCAGAACTGGGCGCTTTACCGATAAATCCGTGATGATCATGATTCACCCTTACGCCATGTTTCAGTTTGTTCCACCACCTTGCTGCCCGGTTTCACCTTGAGTAAGCCTTGCCATACGATCTTATCTCCCACTTCTAGGCCACTGATGACTTCCACTTGGCCATTTTGGCGAACACCGATTTGAATGGGGGTTTCTTCTACACTCATATCAGGCGTGACTTTATACACCAGGTGTTGGTTGGCGCGCATAAACACGGCTTCTTCTGGCAGCATTTTGGTGGCGCGCTGTTGATCGACAAGGTCCAGTGTGAGCAACATTCCTGGACGCAGTAGAGCTTGTTCGTTTTCAATCCTTGCACGCACTTTTATGCTGCGGGTGTCAGGGTTGACGCGGGAATCCAGGGTGACGATTTCACCTTTAAAAATACGCTCCGGGTAGGCCACGCTGCTGGCATTAATGGTTTGACCTACTTTGATACGCGGCAGGTAAATTTCCGCTAGCTCGAAGTCCATTTGCAATTGGGTAATTGAATCAAGCGTGGTGATTTCATCACCCGGTTTTAGTAATGCCCCCACACTGACATGACGTAAGCCAAGCAAACCATCAAAAGGGGCTTTGATAACCCGGTCTTTGAGTGTGGCTTGGGCTTGAGCGATACGAGCTTGCGCCGTATCGATTGAGGTTTGTAAGCGATCAAGCTCAGACCCAGATACGGATTTTTGCTTAACAAGATTCTCAATTCGTTTGTATTCACGCTGTTGGTTGGCCAGCTCAATCTTAGCCACATTCAACTGTGCACGCTCTTCGTCATCGGCTAGGGTCAGCAGAGTTTGCCCCTTTTTCACAAACTGACCCTGTTCAAAGGCAATGTTGCTGATTTTCTCTGTGACGCTGGCGGTCAGAATAACGGACTCAGCCGCACGGGCGCTGCCCAGGGCCTCAAGAGACTCTGTGATATCGCTTTGCTTGACCTCAAATAAAACCACCTGTGGCGCAGAACGAGGGCGAGGCGATGATGCACTGTCAGCGTAATAACGCCAAGCAACCGCGATGAGGATAATAACGAGGGAGCCGTAAGCAAGCTTGCGCAGCATGGAGGTATCCTAAATTAATGAGTATCGGTGATGAGCACTATGATGCCAACAATGAGAATTAGTTTCATTACAACACGAATAGGGCTAGGTGTTTATTTTGTTTTAGATAAATGCATTTGCACCTGATTGCGGCCATTCGCTTTGGCTTTATACAGCGCTTCATCCGCTAATTTCATTAATTGTGTACGGGTTAAAGAGGAAGTTGGATGCCAGTGAATGAGACCGGCACTGACGGTGATGCGCTGCTCTTCATTTGCAGCGAGGTGAGGGATGTTCAGAGCGTAGATGGTATCAATGATTTTTTGTCCCCAGGACGCGCTTTGCTCAAGGGTGACGTCATACTTGATGAGGATGAATTCTTCCCCGCCAAAACGGATGCAGCTATCTAAAGGATGGCGCTTCATGGACAAAAATGCCTGTGCGACTTGGATCAGGCATTCATCACCGGCAAAGTGCCCGTAGTGATCGTTGTATTGCTTAAATAGGTCGATGTCAGCAATGGCCACCGCCACCCCTTTGTTGTCCTGTTTTGCTTTGGTTAGCAGCTCGGTAAAGCGTTCATCAAACTTGTGTCGGTTTTCCGCACCGGTCAGTTGATCGGTTTGGGCCATGTGGCGTAAAAACTCAGCTTTATTAAAATTCGAACGGCGTTCGTTATCGAAGCTCACACTGTGTACGACCCCCGCTAGGTTGAGCACGAACAAGTAAATAGCGGCTTTTACGTATTCAAATTCAGGCTGTTGTGTTTGGATTAAAAAGAAGAGGTAACCTGCAACCAGCAATAGACCCATGGCGAGTTTTTGGTAATAAAAAATAGTGGGTAAAAAATACAGAATTATAGAGCACAGCAGGATGCTATCTAAAGGCAGCTTATAGTCTGTGTTGTGGTAGATAAAAAACACCCCAATGAGGGCGATAATCACACTGCTAAAACCGGCGCAGGTCCATAAATCAAGCCGAGGCGTGCCTGTTTGGCGATAGCTAAGAACAAATAGGATGGTAAAAAGCGGCAGTGTCACACTGAAGCGCGTAAAGAGAATCGGGTAAACCGCAGAATGGCTTGGGCCAAGAAACTGCAAGTCCCAAACGGAAAAAACCAGTAACACCAGCAATACACCACAGCTGATATAGCGCGCTTCACTGCGCATTTGGTCATTAAATTTGATGATATAAGAATCAGTGTCTTTATGTGCTTCCTGCATATTATGAGTGACCTGCCAACCTAATACCCCTCAATCATCATTAAAGTGTAGTGGATGGATTGCATTTCAGACACTCAAACCTCTTATAAACAGCCCGTTGCGTGATTGGGTCTTTACTCTTAAGGGGCTTTCTTCTTAAATACGCGGGAATTTAATCATTGAGGAGCCAGCATGGCGTTATTAAATACAGTAGACCCTGATGGCCTATTAGAATATTCCGTGGTGTTTACTGACCGTTCATTAAACCACATGTCTCAAACCTTCCAAGGTGCTATGCGTGACATCTCTAGCACATTGAAAGACGTTTATAGTGCCGATGGCGTGGTGGTGGTGCCTGGTGGCGGGACCTATGGTATGGAAGCGGTTGCTCGTCAGTTTGCGCAAAACAAAAAATGCTTAGTACTGCGTAATGGCTGGTTTAGCTATCGCTGGACTCAGATCTTTGAAATGGCCTCATTGCCAAGTGAAGAGATCGTATTAAAGGCCCGTCGCTCAATTGACAGCGATACGGCGCCATTTGCGCCTGCGCCCATTGAAGAAGTGGTTGCAACGATCAAAGCACAAAAGCCAGAAGTTGTATTTGCCCCTCATGTTGAAACCTCTTCAGGCATGATCTTGTCGGACGATTACATTACACAAGTGGCAAATGCCGCCCATGAAGTGGGTGCCTTGTTTGTCTTAGATTGCATTGCATCAGGTACTGTATGGGTGGACATGAAAGCCACCGGTGTAGATGTATTAATCAGCGCACCGCAAAAAGGTTGGAGTGCTTCACCATGTGCCGCATTGGTTATGTTAAGTGAAAACGCGCTGGCGGCTTTAGAAACCACCACCAGTAACAGCTTTGCCTGTGACCTGAAGAAGTGGCAGCAAATCATGCAAGCCTACGAAAATGGTGGCCATGCTTACCATGCGACTATGCCAACGGATGCCTTGTTGCAGTTCCGCGATACCATGCTTGAAACCAAAGAATACGGCTTTGAAAAAGTGAAAGCAGAGCAAATCGAGCTTGGTCAAAAAGTGCGTGCCATGCTGGAAAGTCGCGGCATTGAATCGGTTGCAGCAGAAGGCTTTAAAGCCCCTGGCGTGGTGGTGAGTTATACCGATGATGTCGATATGCAAAACACCAAGAAGTTTGCCGCACTAGGCATGCAAGCCGCTGGTGGTGTGCCACTGATGTGTGACGAGGGCGACGGCTTTAAGTCGTTCCGTATTGGTTTGTTTGGTTTAGACAAACTGCATAATGTTGAGCGCAGCGTGGCTAATCTAGAAGCCGTGCTGGATAAAATGGCATAGCCTAACTATTGCCATAAGTGAGACCCTAAAGCCCTTGCTGTTAGCAGTAAGGGCTTTTTTGTACCTGTGTGTCAGAAGGTATCGTGCAGGTTGGCGAAAAGTGCAATGGTTACTATTCTTAAGGTGGTTACCAATAACTTGTTGCTTACTGCTAATGATTGAATTGAATGGATAATCAAGAGCTGCCTGAGGCGTACCTGTTATCCTTGCGCTTGCTGGAACATAAATCGTATCAAGAACTGACCCATCAGCTAATCATTATATTACTGGAGTGGCCAGGCATTATTGATGTGGCCGCTTATGAAATATTCATGCTCACACGAGATGTGAACAAGCCTGATGATTATTCCGCCAGACGCTTCCCTTTATCGTTAGATGATTGCACCAAAGATGAAAACCAAGGGTTGTTAACCTTTGCCATTCAGTCCTCCCAAAGCGGTTTGTATTCTCATCATATGGACGGTGATGAATATTTAATTTTTGATATAAGTGAAAATGTGAAACCCCGAAGATTGCTGATTATCAAAGGCAAGGTGTCGGATGACCAGCTGACATTGCTAACTGGCTTGTTGCAAGTATATGAACGACTGGTGATTTTGCTGGACTCCAAAGAAAGAGATAACCTGACTCACCTGCATAATCGTCAAACGATGGATATTATTCTGAATCAGGTGTTCGAGTATTATCAACGTAATGATGCCAACATCGATGAGAAACACTCTTGGGTTGCGTTATTAGACATTGACCACTTTAAAGATGTAAACGACACATTTGGGCATTTATATGGGGATGAAGTACTCATCATGTTCTCTAACCTTATGGAAAAAACCTTCCGTTATTCGGACTTTATTTTTCGTTATGGTGGTGAAGAATTTATTGTGATTATCAATCGTTTGAGTAAAGCGGATGTGGTGATGGTGCTTGAGCGTTTTCGCAAAGTAGTTGAAGAACATGGATTTTCATTTGGCTCTATCACCGTCAGTATTGGTTATACGTTTGTGAATCCAAAAGTCAGCCAAAGGGTGCTGTTAGAATATGCTGATTCAGCATTGTATGCAGCCAAGAAAAATGGACGTAATCGCATTGAATATAATGATCAAACCAGCCATGAATCAAATGGCGTGGACGATGTAGAGTTATTTTAATGGGTGTTAAATCAAAAAGCCCCAGCCTGAATCAATCAGGCTGGGGCTTTTTTGTATCGAGCGCCTAGATTACCTTGGCTGTAAGTGGGCTAATAAACGATTTTCTAGTTTTTTAAATATAAAGATAATCGTAAAGGTAATGCATAAATAAATAGCGGCCACAAATAAGAAGCTTTCAAACGGCGCATAGTAGCGTGCATAGATGTCACGTGCCGCACCGGTTAAATCAATGATGGTTACCGTGGATGCGATGGCACTGGCATGCAGCATGAAGATGACTTCGTTACTGTAAGCGGGAATCGCACGACGAAAGGCACTGGGTAATACAATGCGCGTGGTGCGTTTAAACCAATTCATGCCATAGGCTTTAGCCGCTTCAATTTCTCCCTTAGGCGTGGCTTCAATGGCACCACGGAATATTTCGGTGGTATAGGCGGCAGTATTCAATACAAATGCAATTAAGCATGGATAGTAAGCACGTTCGAAAATCACCCAGAAAACAGAGTCTTGAATGCCGTTGATTAAAGTGACACCGTAATAAATCATATATAGCTGAATTAAAAGTGGCGTGCCACGAAATACATACGTGAATAACCAAACAGGGTAATTAATTAAACGGTTTTTGCTGGTGCGCATGATGGCCAGCGGCACAGAAACAATCAAACCAATTAACAATGACATGAACACCAGCTGAACCGTCATTAATAAACCATCCCAATAGTGAGCAAGGGTGGTTAGATTAAAAATTTTATTCGCATCGATTAAGGCAAGTAGTGCGTCCATAATTAAGCCTCCACCGTGCCAACACTGTAGCGTTTTTTGAGCACAGCAAAACCCCACTCAGTGATTGCAGTGAGCGCTAAATAAACGCCTGCAACAGGAATAAAGAATAAGAACGGCTCGCCAGTGGATTTGGCGGCTTCGGTGGCTAAGCGCACCATGTCAGCTAAACCGATTACACTCACGAGTGCCGTAGTTTTTAATAACACCTGCCAGTTATTACCAATGCCTGGCAATGCATGACGCATCATCTGTGGAAACATGATGCGTTTGAAGACTTGAAGTTTGGTCATGCCGTAGGCTTTACCGGCTTCAATTTGACCATGGTCGACGGCGAGAAATGCACCGCGAAAGGTTTCCGTCATGTAGGCACCAAAGATAAAACCGATGGTGACCACACCAGCAACAAATTCATTAATGTTGATGAAAATGTCGATCTTTTCATCACTGGCGTAATACAGCCATTCGGTAAAACTGTTAAATGCGATCTGACCACCAAAGAAAATAAGCATCATTAAAACAAGATCGGGCACACCGCGAATGATGGTGGTATATAACGTAGCGATGGTGCGCGCAGCTCGGTTGTCTGACTGTTTTGCAACGGCGCCTAATAAACCTAGGATAAACGCAATGGCCACAGACAGTATGGCTAATTGTATAGTGACAATGGCGCCGCTAAAAATGCTAGGGCCATAGCCTTGTAAGTCCAACATAATGTGTCTCGTAATCAACTTGGAGTCAGTTTGCTCGTTTGGAGTGTATCTTTGGCTGAGTAAACTGCGGGCTTATAAATAATAAATGCCCAAGCAGCGAGCTGCTTGGGCATTATATTAGATCAAAGCAATTATACCTTAATGCTGTAGCTAAAGTACTTCTTCATGATTTTGTCATAAGTACCGTTGGCTTTTAGCTTGTCTAGCGCTGCGGTTACTTTTTCAGCAAGATCTTTGTCACGCTTACGGAATGCAGCGGCAATGCCTTCACCAAAGATGCTAACAGGCTGAGTGACCATTTCGCCGGCTTGTGCGAACTTGGCTTTGCCTTTCAGCATGTCTTCACCCACTGGGGCGTCAACGAAGATTGCATCCAAACGGCCACCTTCAAGGTCGATCACCATGTCATCGGCTGTGGTGTAACGCACGATTTCAGCGTCTTTCTTCATGGCGGTTAGGTAGTTGTCTTGAACGGTTGCACGTTGTGCTCCGATACGTAGTCCCTTGGTTTTACTTGGGTCAAAGTTGCCTTTAACTGGCGCAAAATAGGCAGAAGGCACTTGATAGTAAGGCTTAGAGAACAATACTTTTTCTTTACGCTCTTCGTTTACAGACATAGAAGAGAAGATCATGTCGTATTTACGAGCTAATAAACCTGGAATGATACCGTCCCATGCTTGGATGACCCAGTCGCAGTCTTTTTTAGTGATCTCTTGGCAAACAGCGTTGCCTAGATCCACTTCAAAACCGGTTAGGGTGCCATCTGGCGCCTTATACTCAAACGGAGGGTAAGGTGCATCTACGGCGACACGGATGCTGTCCATTTCTGCATGAGCGGTTAGGCTCAATACACCGGCTAGTGCTAATAACGTCTTTTTCATTTGTTGCTCCAACGATTTTTTGTTTTTGGTGTTTTGGTTAATAAACAGAGGAAATAAATTGTTTAAAGCGTTCCGATTTCGGGTGCTCAAATACTTCTTTAGGATCACCGTATTCTTCAATCTTTCCTTGATGTAAAAACATTACCTTGTTGGAAACGTCTTTGGCAAATGCCATTTCGTGCGTGACCACCACCATGGTACGACCTTCTTCGGCTAGTTCTCGCATGACTTTGAGTACTTCACCGACCAATTCAGGGTCAAGTGCCGAAGTGGGTTCATCAAATAACATGACTTCAGGGTTCATTGCCAAGGCACGGGCGATGGCCGCTCGTTGCTGTTGGCCGCCCGACATATGCGCAGGATAGTAGTCCTTGCGCTCGTAAAGGCCTACGCGATTAAGGTGCTCTTTCGCACGCTCAATAGCTTCGGCTTTGCTGATGCCCAATACCTGAATAGGCGCCTCAATGATGTTCTCCAGAACCGTCATATGAGACCACAGGTTGAACCCTTGGAAGACCATCGCTAGCTGGGAGCGCATGCGCTCAACTTGACGGTTGTCTGCGGGGACGCGTTGACCTTTACGGTCGAGCTTGAATTTTACCTGCTCACCATGCACCTGAATGTCCCCTTTAGTGGGCACCTCGAGCATGTTGATGCAGCGTAAAAATGTGCTTTTACCTGAGCCAGAAGAGCCAATAACGGATATCACATCTCCCTTATTTGCTTCTAATGAGACCCCTTTGAGTACTTCATTGTCACCAAATTGTTTATAAATGTTGGTGGCAACCAGAGGGGCGATTTGTGGACCCATGTTGGTCTCCTGTTGTTTGCTTTTAATGCTCAAGCTCTAGCATTCATGACCAATTGGGTGAATTGGTGATGCACCAAGCCATATAACCACTGATTATAGAAGGATGCGCTATAATCAGATAAATGCTTATCGGCTCACTGCTTCTGTTTAAACCAGCTAGCCCAATCGCAAATTTTATACCAAAACAAAGTTGAATGCCTTATGTGAAGTAAAATGCACATAAACTATGCCCTGCAGGCAACATAGGGGGGCATGGTGGCGGGTTGGGTGTGTAATAGCCTGTCTTCTGTGTTTCTATCTGGTGCGTGCGTGCTTTTGTGCCATATAATGGTGCATTTTAAGTTATCGTACTGCGTGAGTTAATGATAAATTTTCGCGGCCACCTTGGCCTCTGTTTTACTTTTACCATCCACATGTGATGACTCTTTTTTTAGGCGGTTTTATGTCAAATGCGGTTCGTGCCCACCTGGCACTGGTGATAGCGATGACCCTTTGGGGAAGCTCATTTATTGCGTTAAAAGTGGCGGTGACGGACATGTCGCCCATGATCGTTGTATTTCTGCGTATGTTGGTGGGCAGTGTGGCCTTTTTAGTGTTGGCCATTTGGCTGCGCCCGAGTATTCGTTATCAAACGGGTGATTGGAAATACTTACTGGGCATGGCGCTATTTGAGCCGTGTCTGTATTTCTTGTTTGAAGCTAAGGCCTTGCAGTACACCAGCGCCGGTCAAGCAGGGATGGTGACCGCGTTATTGCCGTTGATGGTGGCGGTGGCCGCGTTTTTAATTTTCAAGGAGCGCAATACCCTTAAGCAGTGGGCGGGCTTTTTAGTGGCGCTGGCAGGTGTACTATGGATGAGTTTAAAAACCGTGGATTCAGATCAAGCTCCGAATGCTTTGTTGGGGAATTTTTTAGAACTGATGGCCATGGTGACGGCGGTAGGTTACACCTTGCTAGTGAAACACCTCGTACAGCGTTATAACGCTTTCGTACTGACCGCTATGCAGAGCTTTGTTGGCTCTATTTTCTTTTTTCCACTGGCGTATTTATCTGACTGGCCGGAACAAGTGTCACTGAGCACCGTTGGGGTGATTGTGTATCTGGGGTTAATTATCACTTTAGGTGCTTATGGCTTGTATAACTATTCATTGCAGTATGTAAAAACATCCATGGCGGCCGCTTATGTGAACTTACTGCCTGTTATGACACTGTTATTTTCTATGTTGCTACTAGGTGAGCGCTTGGTGTTTCAGCAGTGGTTGGCCATTATTGTCATTTTTATTGGTGTGTATTTGAGCCGTGAGCCCAAAGCGGTGATTGAAAAAGAAATCCCACCAGCGGTGACCGGTTAGATTGGAAGACGCTGTCAGGCAAGTATGAAGGCCTCCTGTTGCAGTCATTAACAGACTTGCTTGCCCGTCGCGTTAAATTCTTATAGCGTTCTGTGTGTGTTTTTAAGGGATTACATGATGAAGAAAGGCATCTTATGGTTGTCG
This sequence comes from Bermanella sp., assembly GCA_051277445.1. GTDB lineage: Bacteria > Pseudomonadota > Gammaproteobacteria > Pseudomonadales > Oceanobacteraceae > Bermanella. Next base: position 31,859 of record JBNMQC010000008.1, read on the forward strand.
TTACTTGCGACGACAGCGTGGGGAGAAGACCTGGTCTTTCCAAATATATCGGTCGTGCCACAAGATAAGCCGTATTTTACGCAGGATGTGGGTGATACTCGCATTATTTACACACAGGATAACCAAGAGCATGCCGAGTACGCGGCTGGGTTTGAAACCATTCTACAGCCTTTGTATGAAAAAACATTTGGCTATCAAATGGATACTCCGTTATCCGTCGGATTGATGTCCTCCCATAATCAAATTGCTAACGGCTTTTCTACTCAGTTTCCAACGAATCGCCAAGTGAATTATATGGGCGGTGCGCAGATTCCTGATTATTTTTCTTCGTCATCTTGGTTGGATACCTTACTCCTGCATGAGACAGCCCATAATTATCAAACTAATGTAAAGGATAATCCCATTTCTAAAGGCATGTATTCAGTCTTCAGAAACGGTGGTTTCTTATTGCCCTTTTTCCCGGCAACCAGCCCCAACATATTTGAGTCGAGTTTCATTTTAGAAGGCAATGCTGTGCTGAATGAATCCTGGCATGGCCGTGGTGGGCGATTATACAGCGGCCGTTATCGTGCGATGAACCATGTATTTGCTAAAGCCGGCTACCTGACAAAAGAGCGCCTATACAATCAAACCATGAACTTCCCCTATGGTGAGTCCCACTATGTCTTTGGTTCACACTACCAATATTACTTGGCTAAAACCTATGGCTTAGATGCCACCAATGCGTATTTTAAATACCGCTCGAAAAATTGGTATTTTCCTTTCATGGTAAACGCACCGACACGACAAGCCTTTGGCGTTAATTTTGATACCAGTTTTGCTGCTTGGGTGAATGAAATACAAGCTGAATCCCAATCCATTAAATTGGTAGAAGGTCAGGTTTTAGCGCGCTCAAAATTTTATTCCGATATGAATACCCAGGATGGCAAGGTATTGTTTTTAGCCATGGATAAGGGCGTTCGAGCCCCAGAATTATTTCAGTACCAGAAACAACAAAAAACCTTAAGCCATGACACGCGCACCCTTGCCCTTGGTCGTGTATTTTTAGTCGATGATGAATATTACACGATTAATGGTCGCCATACTTCGCCATGGCGAATAACTCAGGGGTTGTTTGATGAAAGCGCCATAATTAAATCCGGTACACAGGGCAAGATTATTCAAGGCTATTTAAGTGATGGCCGTGCGGTGTATTTTGATTCAGCGAAATCGTTTGTCAGTCCACAATTATATGTAGGCGATGAATTTTATGGTTCAGTCCATTCTTCTGTTTTAGTCCATAACGATCACTTGTATTACTTTTTACAAGATGGCAATGAGCGTATTTTATATCGTGATAAACAACCTCTTTATAGCCTAAAAGGTTTTTACAGTATTGTGGTTGATGTTGATAACACCGGCGCTGTGTATTTTATTGCAAACAGTAAAATGGGTAGCTCATTATACAAAGTAGATAGGGGTTCCGTCAGTCGTGTCTTGGATGCGGATAATGTAGTGGCAGCTAAGCTAGCTGGTGATAATCAAGTGATTGTTGAGGCGATCTCGCCGGATGATTACTACTATGCATTAACCGATCTGAGTGCGTTGGATGAATCACCCTATGTTGTCCAATATATGTGGGATAATCCTGCGCACCCTTTATATTCAGTTACTAAAACGTTTGATGATGTTCAGCCTTATACATTTGACGAGTCTGAAGAATATAGCTTTTATAATAACGTTAATTACACATCAGGTAATTTTTTTGCAGGGAAAAATGATAACGGAGACTCCACATATAACCTGTTTGCAACGTTTTCGGACCCTTTGGCTTATCACACGCTTACCTTTAAAGCACAAAAAGATGCGGACCAAAGTACCCTAGTGGGTGGTCGTTATAGTAATAATCAATATTTTTTGTTATTTGGACTAGATGCCTTTTATGTTGTTGATAACGGATTAGAAGAATTCTCTCATTTAATTGAAACTCGAGATTACGGTATGGCCGCAGATATCAAACTGCCGTTTCTACGATCAGGTTACTGGGCCGGACAGTTAAAGGCCAATTACTATCAGGATTACATTGATATTGATCGTGAACCTTTATCTGTGAGTATGAATATTTCCCGTGCCCAGGCGTTCGGTAACAGTTTTTATTACAACCGTTTGGCCTACCTTGATGTGTTTAATACACAAGACCGCAGCGATACGATTAATGGTGCAAGCTTTCGGTTATCAACGGATTTACCGGCAGAATTTTATATCGGTGTTAGCGGAAAATACTCCCAGAGTGACCATGGAGCTAGCGCGCGGGAGCGCCGAGGTGTTGAATTAGAGAACAGCATTAGCTTGGTAGGTAATGACCCCAGTGGTTTTTTGATTCCCAGCTTGATCGATGATGTTTATGCAAAAGAGGTCACGTTTGGTGAGGTGAATGTTTCTAAGGTATTTAATTTATCAGCCTATTTTTTTACCTTCCCATTATCACTGCAAAGAGAATCCGTTAGCCTTGCTTATCGTCATTATGATATTCAGGGGGTGAGCGGCCTTGGTGCTAATGATGATGTGAAAATTAACCAAGCAGCCGTTAAGCTAAGTTTTGATACCACATTGATGAATAACTATGTTGTGCGGTTTGCGATTGAGGCAATCTATAATGATGATGATACGATCACCGATTCTGATTTGGTCGCTTTTGGAATCGAGGTACCACTTTGAAATTTTGTATGCTAATTTAAAATCACAAAAAAGCCGCTCATTGAGCGGCTTTTTTGTGAGCGTAAGATAATGAATATCTTGGTTTAAGGATTGTGGTTAATAACGGTTGATTTGTCTTGAGCAAAAGCATCGAAGGCAAAATCATCCACCGTAAGCATTTCTAATACATTGGCTTCATATTGAGCCATGAAAGCCGCTTCTTCTTCAGTGAAAATACTCGCCTTTAATGCTTCGCTAAAGCGCTCTTCTGGGTGTAATGCTTCCATCGGAATTTCACCTTTTGCATAGGCTTTACTGGCTTTTCGATACAAGACTTCGGCTTTGTCATAGTCTTTTAACAGCTCGTTATATTGCGCAACCGGGTTAGCTATAGAGTCACTGCCTGGGGTTGTCCAACAGCCGGCAATGATCTTGTGTCGTATGGGCGTATCAGTCGAGCAATTACGAGCAATTTCACGTGTTAAGTCATCGTGAGGTTTATCCCAGCGGCGACCCAGAGGCATAGTTAACACTCGTAATGTGTTGGCGACTAAGCGATTGGGTAAGTTTTGCAAAAACTCATCTAATGCATTTTCCATGTTGTACATAAGTAAATTTAAACTGTATTGCATGAGGGCTTGTTCGCCTTCTACCTTATCGGACTCATGCCAGTTTTTCAGCACCATAGAAGCCAAATACATATTGGACAGCACATCACCTAAACGGGCTGAAATCAGCTCCCGCATTTTCAGCTCTGCTCCTAATGTACTCATAGCCGCATCGGCGCATAAACCAAAGGCGGCACTAAAGCGTGACACTCCCTGTGCATAAGGTTTGGCTGCTTCATCAAAGGGAACCTGAGCTTTACCAATACGAAGGCCTAAGGTGAATGCACGGGCAGCATTACCAAAAATTAAGCCAGCGTGTTTGAAAAAGGCTTTATCAAAGGCTTTGCTGTCGTCATTGTTTTTGGCGGCTAACTCATCAAGTACGTATGGGTGGCAACGAATGGCGCCTTGGCCAAAGATCATCAATGAACGGGTCATGATGTTTGCGCCTTCCACTGTAATTGAAACAGGGTTGCTGCTGTAGCCAATGCCCAGGTAATTGCGCGGCCCTAAAGTTACGGCTTTGCCGCCGTGAACATCCATAGCATCGCTGAGCACGTCGCGCTGCATTTCGGTTAGGTGGTATTTAAGAATGGCCGACGGTACGGATGGTTTTTCGCCGTTATCCACCATATTGGCGGTGTGTTTGACCGCAGATTGAGCAATGTAGGTTTTTGCCATGATTCGGGCTAGGGGTTCTTGTACCCCTTCCATATCAGCAACCGGGGTATTGAACTGGCGGCGCACGCGAGTAAAGCCGCCACTGGTACCCACGGCATATGCACCAGCACCGGCTGCACCGGATGGTAAGGTGATGCAGCGACCCACAGAGAGGCACTCGACCAGCATACGCCAGCCTTCACCGGCCATTTCTTCACCGCCAATAATATATTCCAGAGGAATAAACATATCTTTGCCCTTAATTGGGCCGTTTAGGAATGGGCCACCAATAGGGCAGTGACGACGCCCAATTTCCATGCCCTTGGTGTCACGGGGGATCAATGCACAGGTGATGCCGCGGTCTTTGCCTTTGCCCAGTAAATTATCAGGGTCTAGCATGCGAAACGCCAAGCCTACTACTGTGGCAATGGGTGCAAGGGTGATCCAACGTTTTTCGAAATTCAGTTTTAATCCCAATACTTCTTTGCCGTCAAATTCCCCTTTGCAGACAATTCCCGTATCAGGCAATGAGGTGGCATCGGAACCAGCACGAGGGCCAGTTAAGCCAAAGCATGGAATTTCACGACCATCGGCTAAGCGCGGCAGGTAATGATCTTTTTGCTCTTGGGTGCCATATTTGAGTAACAACTCACCAGGCCCTAATGAGTTAGGTACCCCAACGGACACCATCAAGCTTTCATTGGCCGCAAGTTTTTGCAATACCGCGGATTGTGCTTTTGCTGAGAATTCTAAACCGCCATAGGATTTTGGGATGATCATTCCTAAGAAGCCTTCTTTTTTCAGGTAATCCCAAACCTCTTTTGGTAGATCAGCCCGTTCAACGGCCACATCCCAGCTATTACACTTTGATACTACCTCGGTGCATTGATGATCAAGAAAGGCTTGCTCTTCGTCGGTGAGTCCACTGCAAGGGTTTTCAAGAAGCTTGTTCCAGTTGGGCTTACCTGTGAATAACTCACCGTCCCAGCTAACGGTACCGGCATCTAACGCCACTTGTTCAGTGGCAGACACCTTAGGCGCCACTCGTTTAAACATGGCAAATAAACTGGGTGTGAGCCAAACTCGGCGAAAGATGGGCAAGCCTGCTAAGGCGGTGACGATGGCGCCGAGGTATAAAACAAAGGCGAAAAACGTGTAGCCAACGGACATGCTCGCAAGGCCCATGGCGGCAAACACAATAATAGCTGCCAGTGCGCCAGCCTCTTTGCGCATGACTACAACTAACGCCACGAGAGTGATAAGTAGTAAAAGCCAAAACATTTTGAAGCCCCTAATTGTATGAGATGTGTACTAAGAGTAGCGGACTTTGATTCATCTGTAGAGACCTTAAAGAGACGGGCAAGCGATAACCTCAACCTATTGGCGTATGTTCGCTGGTTTAGTGTGCTGTTAAATTAGCCAATTACTTGAAAAGGAAATTTAAACGATGAAATTATATGTTTTGCTATGTGCTTCCATCATGCTGTTGGCCGGTTGTGGCTCTGGGAGTGAGTCGGGCAGTGAGTCGACTAGTGAGTCGGGTAGCGGTTCCGGTGATATTCAAAATAATGAGCCACTGTTAGACCCTGTAGAGGAATTTTTGCCCACAAAAGAAAATATTAGCAGTATGACGCTAGTCGATGCAGTTGGGCAGCCATTAAAAAATGCACAGGTTGAAATACTTTCACAAGTGCCAGTAGTGTCAATCTCCCCGTCTCAAAATGCATTCACTTCTCACCAACAGACATCTCTTCAAGGGGTACTCACTACAGATGAAAGCGGTAACCTAGTATTAAATGATTTAGCGCCAGGTACTTATACATTAAAAGTGACGGTATCTAGTGTAATGGTCACCAGTATCGTGGTTATTAATGAAGGGAATGCCAGTGGTGCCACAACGATAGCGACGCCTTTAGTTGTTGAAGGTGAGAACGTCACATCATTACAAAACGAAGATGGTGAAAATGAAGCCATATTCGCCTCCATAAGTGGGGCCATCTATGACAAGAACGGGCCTATATCGCAGGTGCAGATCGAAATTTCTGGTGGCGCTGAAACCAATGGTGCTTTGGCAGTGGATGTCACCAATGACAATGGGGAATATTTATTGATCTTAAATGTATCCCTGTCCAAATTACAGTCTATGCAGACGGCCAGTATTCGAATTGTGAAAACGGGTTATGTTGATTTTACAGCTTCGTTTGATCCAACTTCGGCACTTGCATTTATTGGACAGAACTTTGAATTAACGCCACTGTTATCAAACAGTGACGTGATTGTATATGAGGATGATTTTGAGCAATTAGTTGACGGTGCCGTCTGCGGTGGTTGGATTGCGCAAGCGGTTGAACCGTCTGATCTAAATTTCGATTCGGAAATTAATCCTGAATCTGCACCTCTTATGAGCACCACAAATTTAGTGGTTGAAGAGCCTCAGATGCTACACAGCCTTTGGCACTCTCATGAAAGCGACCTCGATATCGTTAATGCTGCAATGGGAGCGGGCCATGTGTTACTAGCACCGGATGACATGAGTGGCGGTTTGATTCCTGAGCCTCTTGACCAAAAAGCATGTTGGTATGGTCAAGCCGAAGGTGGGAACGTAGGGCAGGGTAACTTTCTAGGTGGTGCGACTGATGTTGGTGACCCATTGAACGGCGGGACATCGGATATTCAAAATGGCGGAGCAATTGTTTCCCCTGTGATAGATCTAACCCAAGAAACGGCACCATTGGCTCTAACGTTTAAAACGTGGTGGGAGATAGAATCGGTTAACCCAAATGGCGCGGGATTTGACTTGTTGATTGTTGAGTACAGCACAGATGGTGGCGATACGTGGAATGACTTAGCAAGACTTAACCCGCTAAGCGACCCTCAAACAGGATGCATTCAACGGGATCCATTGCCGTTTTCTAACCGTGGTTTTAATCGTGCTCCCATGTGGCTGGCACAAGAGCCAATTGATGTTTCTGTGTTAGCTGGTGAAGGTAACTCAAAAATACGCTTTGTTTTTCGCACGCAAGATGAACTATTCAATGGCTTCCGGGGTTGGTTACTTGATAATGTGAGTATCGTTCGCCAAGCTGGCACTTTTCCATTGTTTGACCCTATTAACTTTGATGATGAGGTTGAAGGTATTGAGTGTGATACTGAAGGGCCAGATTGTCCCATTGGCGATTGCGAGCAGCCGCCCCAGTAATTGCCAGTAAAATGAATGAATTTTAAACCCAGTTGCCCTCAAGCCACTGGGTTTTTTTATGGAGTTTGCTTCTTAACATGACTATATGTCTATTCAATAAGCATATACGTCGTACTCCTTATTAAGTTGATGTGTATCAGGTGCGAGTTGCCATGAAACGTCTAGTATCCATACGGAGCTTGCTGTTTTGTCGGCTCGAAAATCAGAGGTATTAATGGATGAATGATAAAGTGGCTAAGTCATGCTCTTCACACTTTTATGGGCGTGTCCTAAAGGAAGTGAAATGACAAAAGCAAAGTCCTTCATGAGTCCGTTAAAAAATTTGGTGGATCAGTTTGATCGCCTGATCAGTGGTCGTCTATGGTTGAAGGTTTTAATCGCACTTGGCTTAGGGGTGATTACAGGTGTGCTACTGGGCCCCGACTTGGGTTTGGTGTCTGTCACTTTAGTTAAAACCATTACCGCTTGGCTGGCCTTGCCTGGCCAAGTTTTTTTAGCGGTGATTCAAATGATTGTCGTGCCCTTGGTGATGGCCTCCATCGTAAGAGGGTTGGCAGCGAACAATAATCCAGAGGCCATGAAAAAAAATGGCTTCATCGCATTAATCTTTATTTTTGCATCCACAGCAGTGGCCGCAGGTGTTGGGATTTTATTGGCACTGAATGTTCAGCCTGGCAACTTTATTGATGCCAGTGCGCTAATGGATATTGATGCAGAGCAAGTTACCACTGCAGCGAAAGGGTTTCCCGATGTATCTGAATTACCGGCAAAGGTTTCCGGCTTGATACCAACCAATCCGCTCGCTTCTATGGCATCCGGTGAGATGCTTCAAGTCATTTTATTTTCAGCGGTATTAGGTGCAGCCCTGTTGTCGATTCCTGCCTCACAATCAAAGCCCTTATTTGATTTACTGGGTGCCTTGCAAGAGGTCAGTTTACGTATTGTATCGTGGGCGATGTTGTTAGCACCAATAGCCGTATTTGGTTTGATCACACGCTTAGTCGCCAGTTTGGGTGTTGATGCCTTAGCGGGCATGGCCATTTATGTACTGACAGTATTGTTAGGTCTGTTAATTGTTGCTGCTTTATATTTTGTGGTGGCAAAGCTGACACTTAAATTCAGTCTTAAGTATGTGTTCGTCAATATTCGTGAATTATTGTTGTTGGCATTTTCAACCAGTAGCTCAGCGGCGGTGATGCCTATTACCTTGCAGGTGACAGAAGAGAAATTAAAAATCAAACCTGAGATATCAAGATTTTTAGTGCCTCTTGGCGCGACAATTAATATGACAGGTACGGCGCTTTATCAAGGTGTTGCAACGGTATTTTTAGCGCAGGTGTTTAACGTGGATTTGAGTCTGTCCAGTTATGTCTTTATTGTCACCATGGCGGTGGCAGCCTCTATCGGCTCACCAGCCACACCTGGCGCAGGCATTATTATTTTAAGTATGGTACTCGAAGGTGTGGGCATTCCAGCAGCAGGTATTGCTTTGATTTTAGGTGTCGACCGCATTTTGGATATGTGCCGAACGGCCGTGAATGTTTTAGGCGATGTGGTCACCTGCAGTACGGTGCAATATTTTACACAAGATGAAAATGGCACCAGTAAACTGGCGATAGAAAAGACTTAAGCATCACTAAAATCTAACTCATCGGTAAAAGGAAGTGGATATGCAAGAGCCAGTAAAAATCAGGAATGCCCTAACCGATGACGAACGAAATAACCTGCATCGTTATTGGCAAGCTTGCAATTATTTAGCAGCAGGCATGATTTATTTACAAGACAATGCGTTGCTAAAACAACCACTGAGTATTGAACACATAAAAAAGCGCTTACTGGGGCATTGGGGGTCCAGTCCAGGTTTGGCATTTATGTATGTGCATATGAATCGGTTAATTATTAAGTACGATTTAAATGCCATTTTTTTAGCTGGCCCAGGTCATGGCGCGCCAGGCGTTCTTGGGCCTGTGTATTTAGAAGGTACTTATTCACAAACCTACCCACATATTGGCCAGGATGAAAAAGGATTAAACACCTTTTTTAAGCAGTTTTCATTTCCAGGTGGGATCGGCAGTCACTGTACACCTGAGTTACCAGGATCTATTCATGAGGGTGGTGAGCTTGGCTATAGTTTGTCACATGGCTTTGGTGCCGCATTCGATAACCCAGATTTAATTGTCACTGTGGCGGTGGGTGACGGCGAAGCCGAAACGGGCCCGCTTGCTACCTCTTGGCATTCCAGTAAATTCTTAAATCCCATTCGAGATGGGGCCGTCTTGCCGATCTTGCATCTCAATGGTTATAAAATTAACAATCCTACCTTGTTATCCCGAATACCCCATGAAGAATTGGCGTCGCTATTTAAAGGCTATGGCTGGAAGCCCTATTTTGTGGAAGGGAATGACCCTATGCACATGCATGAAAAAATGGCACAGACCATAGAGGCATGCGTACTAGAGATTAGGCAGTTACAGAAAGTGGCCCGTGAATCAGGTCATGCCTCGCGACAGATTTGGCCCATGATTATTCTGAGGTCACCAAAAGGCTGGGGCGGGCCAAAAGAATCGGACGGCCTTAAAATTGAAGGATGTTGGCGTGCCCATCAAGTGCCATTGAAAAATGTGCATCAAGATAAAAATCAATTACGCATGTTAGAGCAATGGCTAAAAAGTTATCAGCCAGAAACATTATTTGATGAAAGCGGTAAACTGCTCACCGATTTACAAGCATTATCGCCAAAAGGGACTCGGCGCATGAGTGCCAACTCCCATGGAAATGGCGGCTTGATAAAGCGTAATTTACGCATGCCAGATTTTCGCGCATACGCAGCGAACGTTTCATCTCCAGCACAAATCTGCCTACCTAATACCCAGCCCTTAGGTGAAATGCTCCGCGATATCATGAGTATGAACGCCAAGACGTTTCGGGTATTTGGTCCAGATGAAAATACCTCCAATAAATTGGATGCTATTTATCAGGTCAGTAAAAAATTATGGTTATCCGAATACTTACCAGAGGATGACAATGGTGGCGAGTTAAGCCCAGATGGCAGGGTGATGGAAATGCTATCAGAGCACACCCTTGAAGGCTGGTTTGAAGGTTATGTGTTAACGGGTCGTCATGGTTTTTTTGCCACGTATGAAGCGTTTGTTCATGTTATTGATTCCATGTTTAACCAGCATGCCAAATGGTTAGCCATTAGTGAAAAGGTTGCGTGGCGAGCTCCCATTGCCTCTATTAACTTACTCATCACCTCTACAGTGTGGCGACAAGATCATAATGGCTTTAGTCATCAAGATCCGGGGTTTTTAGATTTGGTTGTAAACAAAAACCAAAACGTGACGCGTATTTATTTGCCGCCTGATGTGAACTGCTTGTTATCCACAGCTGACCATTGTTTACGCAGTGAAAATGATATCAACGTCATTGTGTGTGATAAACAATCCCATGTGCAATATCTAGATATGGCGAGTGCCATTACACATTGCACCAAAGGGTTGGACATCTGGGATTGGGCCAGTAACGATGATGGCGTTGAACCGGATGTGGTGATGGTGGGTTGTGGCGATATACCCACAAAAGAAGCGCTAGCGGCCACTGCATTACTACGAGAGCATTTTCCGCAATTAAAAATACGGTTCATTAATGTGGTGGATTTGTTTCGCATGACACCTCAAAGCGATCACCCTCATGGTTTATGTGATGAAGACTTTGATAGCTTATTCACAAAAGATAAACCCATTATATTTAATTTTCATGGCTACCCTTGGCTGATTCATCGATTAGCCTATCGCAGAAACAATCACCATAACTTGCATGTAAAAGGCTATACCGAGCATGGGAATATTAACACGCCGCTTGAGTTAGCCATTGCGAATAAAATAGACCGCTTCAGTTTAGCCATTGATGTGATTAATCGGCTGCCTGCTTTAAGTGTGGCTGGTGCACATGTGAAGCAGCACTTTATGGATCAGCAAATCGAATGCCGACAATACGCTCATCAGTATGGTGTCGATAAACCAGAGGTGGATCAATGGGTATGGCCTTATTAATCAGAGTGACAATACATGAATAAAGTGGGTTGTTTGTGCTAGATATCATCAGTACAGCAGGGGCGTTACTGGGCGGCCTTGGTTTATTTATTTTAGCCATTGGCATGATGACGGATGGCTTGAGGCTAGCCGCAGGCGCTTCGTTGCGATCGTTATTATCAAACTGGACGAGTACCCCGTTGAAAGGCATTTTTTCCGGTGTGCTTATGACGGCCATTGTTCAGTCTTCCAGTGCGGTAACCGTGGCGTCGATTGGTTTTGTAAATGCTGGGTTGTTAAGTATGCGCCAAGCCCTTGGTATTGTTTATGGGGCAAATGTGGGGACCACCATGACTGGTTGGTTGGTGGCATTGGCAGGCTTTAAGTTTGATATCCATAACCTGGCCTTGCCGATGATCGGCATTGGTATGTTGATTAAATTAATCAAAGGTCAGGGCAGAACGGCGTCCTTTGGTTTAGCACTGGTGGGCTTTGGCCTGTTTTTCATTGGTGTGGATGTCCTGAAAAGTGCGTTTGATGGTTTGGTAGCAGTATTTGATCTCACGAAAATTTCTGCCGATGGCATTGGCGGTATTATTATATTTACCTTGATGGGTGTTGTGATGACGATTCTTACACAATCATCCAGCGCATCCATTGCCTTAACCATCACAGCAGCCAGTACCGGAATGGTTGGTTTATATGCGGCGGCGGCCATGGTGATAGGTGCCAATATTGGCACCACATCCACCGCATTGATTGCATCTATTGGTGCCACATCCAACGCCAAGCGCGTCGCGTTTGCTCAAGTTATATTCAATAGTGCAACCGCCCTTGTGGCATTTTTATTATTGCCGGTTTTATTCTTTGGCATTGAATGGTTCAGTAAGGTCTTAGACATTGAAGCAAATATTAGTGTGTCACTGGCTCTGTTTCATAGCGTATTTAATATTTTAGGGGTGATTTTAATTTTTCCTTTTAATAATAAATTAGCCAGTTTTTTAGAATCTCGATTTTTAACATGGGAAGAAAAGGAATCAAACTCACGTTACCTTGATAAAACCATCGCCATGACGCCTGATCTTGCCGTAAATGCATTGATGCTAGAAATGAAATCCATTGCAAAGCGCGTGAGTCTGCTTTCGAGAGAAGCAATTGAGGTGGACTTTAATCAAGTGAAGGCATTCACTCAGCAATCTTCTGTCATTAAGCACTTATTGGAGAACGCCTCTAACTTTATTGTCAGTGTTGAAAGTGCACAATTATCAGAAGAAACAACTCAAGATCTCGCGACAATGATGCGCATCGAGCAATACTTTTTAGATTGTACCCAAACATCTGAACGGTTGTTTCATGATTTTAAAATGACGAAAGTAAAAGTTGATACTCACTTTACAGAAAGCCATTATCAATTTGTCACGAATGTGTTGCGTTTTATTGAGTTTGGGCAAGACATACAAACACGAAAACTGGACGCGATCTTGAGCGAGCGTACACTTTTACAACAAGAGCATGATGCTTATAAAGCAAAATTACTATTAGCTGGTACCCGTGGAGATATCAGTGTTCATTCCATGACCGATAATTTAGAACGTTTAGCGTTAATCAATAGTGTGGTTCAACAATGGGCAAAAGCCATGAGGTCGTTTTCTAATATTAATATAGGTGAGCAGAATAAACTTGACGGCAATGTGATTAGCAATCAGGGCGTCTAAACTTCATAGAGGGTTTGATTTATGGCAAGTCTGACATTTTATGGCGCCGTTGAAGGCGTCACCGGTTCAATGTACTTATTGCAAACAGAATACAGTCAGGTTCTATTAGACTGCGGATTATTTCAAGGCAGACGAACAGAAGAAGCGAAAAACCTAGAGCCACTGCCAGTGGATGTGCATAAACTCGATGCGGTTGTTTTATCCCACGCACATCTTGATCACTCAGGGCGCTTGCCATTATTAGTATCGGCTGGTTACACCGGCACTATTTATATGACAAAACCAAGCAGTGACTTAATTGAGATACTGCTAAAAGATGCCGCATCTTTACAAGAGCGAGACGCACAGTGGGAAAATAAACGCCGCAAGCGTTCGGGAAAAAAAGAGGTGGAGGCATTATACACTTTAGAGGATGTGGAAGAGACTCTCACGTATTGTCAAGGGGTCGAGTACTACCAGACGCTTGCCATTACCGATGATATCAAGGTTCGTTTTCTCGATGCCGGCCATATATTGGGTTCAGCCATTGTTGAAATCTACATAACAGAAAATCAAGAAGAAAAGAAACTGGTCTTCACTGGGGATCTAGGTAACTCACAAGCAGCCTTGTTGCGTGACCCTGATACGGTTGACAGAGCCGATATACTTTTAATGGAATCCACTTATGGCGATCGAGACCACCGCTCTATGGATGAAACCCTAAAGGAATTTGAAACGGTACTAGAGGATGCCCAAGAGAACGGTGGCAATATTTTAATTCCTTCTTTTGCGGTGGGCCGAACGCAGGAAATCATTTTTCGGTTAGGTGAGTTATATCAAACGGGAAAATTGAAGCATCAAGCCATTTATCTTGATAGTCCTATGGCCATTGCTGTAACGGAAATCTATCATCGCTATCAGGATGTCTATAATCGTGAAGACAGTGCGGCTATCCAGGCGCGATCCAAGCTCGATCACTCTAAGCTAAAAAGCTTGCATACATTTTTACCCATCCTGCGTTACTCCACCAGTACTGATGAATCTATGGCGTTAAACCGTATTAAAAGTGGTGCGATTATTATTGCTGGAAGTGGTATGTGTAATGGTGGTCGAATCCGACATCACTTAAAACATAATTTATGGCGTAAGCAGTCCCACGTTGTGTTTGTTGGGTTTCAGGCAGAAGGAACACCGGGTCGCACGTTAATTGATGGGGTCACCCATATGAAAATTGTGGGTGAAGATATTAAGGTTCAAGCGAGTATTCATACACTCGGAGGCTTCTCAGCGCACGCTAGCCAAACACAGTTGATTGATTGGCTATCGGGCTTTACCCTTAAAAAACCAAAACTTTTTCTTGTACATGGAGAGCACAGCGCGAAACTGGTATTACAAGAGGCTGTTAAACAAGTGGGCTGGGCTGCTACTATTGCAACACTTGGGCAGACCATAATATTTTAAAATGATGAGTATATGAGTAATAAAAAACCACCTTCATGCTTTTTCCCAACCGCAGCGGAAGACTTAAAGCATGCTTGTCAGTCAGATAAAACCAGTCATTCATACCGTCTGGCGTACAGTGACGACGCGTTTTTATTGCGAGACGATCTGAGAGCCATCCGCTTACAACTTGAATGGCTAAAACCTGACCTGTTGCAGGAAGAGCAGGGGATCGAATCCACCGTGGTCATCTTTGGTGGCGCACGGTTTTGCGAACCTAAGAAAGCCAACGCCAAACTAGAAGAAGCCAAGCAGGCCTTAGCAAGCTCACCGGATGATACTGAGTTATTAGCCGCTCATCAAAAAGCCCAGATATTAGTAAAAAACAGTCGCTACTATGACGATGCTCATCGCTTGGCTCAAAGCATCACGCAAAAGTCTTTAGACAATGGCGGTAATGAATACGTGATTGTGACAGGTGGTGGCCCTGGTGTGATGGAGGCAGCCAACAGAGGGGCATTTGATGTGGGTGGAAAAAGTATTGGATTAAATATTGTGTTGCCATTTGAACAAAAGCCAAATCCTTATATAACCCCTGAATTGAGCTTTCAGTTTCATTATTTTGCACTGCGTAAAATGCATTTTTTAAAACGTGCAGTCGCCTTAATTGCTTATCCTGGTGGCTTTGGCACCCTAGATGAGTTGTTTGAAACACTGACTCTGATCCAAACCAAAAAAATAAAACCTTTGCCAGTGGTGTTAATTGGTAAATCATACTGGAAACGATTAATTGATTTTGAATTTCTAGTGGAAGAAGGTGCCATTACTGAGTCGGATTTGACCTTGTTTAATATCGTTGATAATGCTGATGAGGCATGGCGCATTCTTAATAAGAGTTGGGATTGATTCACTGCAGACTATATGATTCGTGATGTTATGGCCGTTGTATTAACTGTGCCTTTAGTTGATATGGAATTTATTTATGAGCGTAAATGACTTTATACATGGGGGCAGTGAGGTCACCACTGAAGGCCCCATCATTATTGTACGATTAAAGGGTTTGTTTAATGATTTGGGCGTTAAACGGTTTACGGATGCTGTTAGGGCGTTTGTTGCCATGCTCAATGGTGCTGCATTTGGAATATTAATTAATGACCTAGAGCTAGAAGGAGGCACGCCTGAAGCTTATGCAGAGCTTGAGCTGTATAATCAGTGGTTGAATACGCAGCACTTGGTCGCAAAGGCTATGGTGATTGATTCTTCTATGAAAAAAGATCTAATTAATAAGTTATCGCCGTCTCGCGCTAAGCAGAATATTGAGTACTTCACCAGTGAAGAAGATGCATTAAACTGGCTTAAACAGTCACTAAATCAAGTTTAGTTTGAATCTCGGCCAGTCAGTTTTCGATCACTGGGCAATCGTAATCTCTACTCGTAACCCGCCTACCTCACCTTTTTTAAATTCAATGACACCGTTGTATTGAGAGACAATGTCTTTAACGATGGATAGCCCAAGGCCATGTCCAGGCGTACTCTCATCTAGTCGCTTTCCACGTTCACTAAGTAAGGCCAATTGATTTTCATCGCAGCCAGGGCCGT
>JBNMQC010000009.1:0-36501 GCA_051277445.1 Bermanella sp.
TCGAGCCAACTTCAACGTGTAACTGCCCAAGGTCAAAAGGCTCTTTTAATTTTTCAACTAGATCAAATGCCAGTCGACTGGCTTCATCCTCGCTTTCGACGGATGGCACAATCAATGCAAATTCGTCGCCTCCCAAACGCGCAAAGAAGGCACGTTTTTCATGAATGAGGGAACGTAATCTAGGCTCCACTTTTTTTAATAATACATCCCCATAGTGATGACCAAGCGCATCATTGATCTCTTTAAATCGATCTAAATCAATTAGAATTAATGCCGACTTGAAACCAAACTGCTTAGCCTGCTCTATCTTTTCGCTAAAGTATTCTCGTAATGCAATCCGATTATTCAGCCCCGTTAGGCTGTCATGTCGCGCTTGGTACTCTAAATGCTGAATGTGCGCTTTACTGTCGGTTACATCCCGTATAATCACCCATAGACGCTGCAATCTTCGCTCGTCAATATCAGCGATCACCGTACAACTGAGCCATCGCACTTCACCATTCAAGTTTTCATGAGCCACTTCAACCACTTGATTACTGTAACCGCTTTCTAGTACATAGTGCATCATGTGCTTGAGACTTTTAATGGCATAAAATTCTCTAATATTAAACCCTTGATTTAAACCAAATAACTGAGTAAATGCAGGATTCAGTTCTTTTAAAGTGGATTGTTTTTTTAGATTACGCCATTGCTCAGTCACACTGTTATCGATATGAATACTTGGCTGAACAACAATATCCGCAATGGCTTCATTACTGCTTTCGATAAGCGCACGATATCGATTATTACTTTGCTCAACTCGCCTTTTGTCTTGTCTATGCTCCAACTCTGATCGAACACGAATACTAAAAATGGACAAGAAATCGAGTAGTAATTCGCTCACACCAATGCGTCTTTTTTGCATCAAGACAATGACACCCAGAGGTGAATTCATTTCATCTCTCAATAAAACACCACCATAAAAACTCATGCCAGAGTGTTTCACTAAATTCGGTACATCATCACTTTTTTCACTAGCAGCATCAAACCATGACCAATCATCTTCATTGAAGCAGTTAAAATTAAACTTGGTATCTGCGTAAATTAAATTATCGGCCTCCCCTTGATGGGTTAAGTACCTATAGCCTCCATTATTTGGATTAAATTCGCCGACATACAAAATCGAATTTGGAACAAATTCATGTATTAGCTTAAGAATACTTTCCATCGTATTTTGGCTTTGACTATTAAGATCTTTTGCTACCTTTTGAATAAAACTGCCTTGTAATTTTACAGATGTAATATCAGTGACAACATAGGCTTTCCCTTCTACCTTAGTGAGCGAGAACTGATTAACCCAAAATGCCAGTCGCTCACCACTGTTTGTGGTTAGCCAAACGTCTTGTTGATCATGAATAATGTGTGAAAAAGGGTTGGATTGAGCAAACCGAGCCTGCAGGGCTTTAAAAACCTGATTACTGTAGATGACATCCTCACCCTGAATGACAAATATAGCTGCGGGAATATTATCGTAAACCTGCATGAGCCACTGATATCGCTGGTCTGCCTCTTGATGGGATTTGAAGCGTTTGCTTGACACCCAAACACCCCATGCCACAGCCAAAACAATGATGATGCTCGCTAGGGTATATGTTAATGCGGCGATCCTAAGCCAATGATCAGATGATTGCTGATACCCATAAAGCTGAGCACTTTGTGCAAAAATCAATAAGGCCAAGACACATGCAATCAAGGCAAAGGGAGCCACTCCTAGGGTTCGGACCCGTTTTTTCGCAGCGAAAAGCAGACCCAGTAGCAGTGCAAGGAACAAAAACAGCCGAAATAAATACAAATAATCTAACCAATACACAATCAACACCCAACACATACCATCATTTAGGTATAGCTAACACTGGAGAGACTGGCCATATTTGGCTCATTGACAGTGCTAGATCTTGCCCCTAGTGTGTGCACTAAAATGCAAATGGAATAACTATGCCTTTACTACCGATTACCGCCCTATATGGCGCACTGCTTGGCTTCTTGATGCTCTACCTAGCATTTGATGTGGTGAAGTATCGACAACGCCATAAATCCGGCCTAGGCCACAAACATGACGACTTACTCGTGGCT
The DNA here is from genome assembly GCA_051277445.1 of Bermanella sp. Classification (GTDB taxonomy): domain Bacteria; phylum Pseudomonadota; class Gammaproteobacteria; order Pseudomonadales; family Oceanobacteraceae; genus Bermanella. Next base: position 2,113 of record JBNMQC010000009.1, read on the forward strand.
GGCCGCAATCACGCGAATGCCACAGAGTACATCCCCATTATTTTAATTCTCATTGGTTTAGCCGAGCTCAATGGCGCATCTAACGCTATTTTGCATATTTTCGGAGCCTTATTTTTATTCGCTCGCGTCATTCACGCTTGGGGCTTTAAAGTCAGCAAAGGCATGACCCACACAGGCCGATATTGGGGCACCGTGATCACCTTTTTATGCTTAATTGCTCTTGGCCTTCTAAATTTATACCTATGTTGGCCTTATCTCTTTTAATGGCGGGAGATTTCCACCTTTTTTAATCAAGGCTGTTTGCTTTACAATGCCCTTCTGACAATAAATATAAGTAAGCATGCAGCCCATGAGCAAACTATTCGAAAACCTGTTTTATTCAAAAGTCGGCCAAAGCCTGCTTAGCGCCTTGGGCGTTAAACCCCCTGTTGAACTTAAACGTTTTGATGGCCAGGCCCCTTGGGTCAAGTCTCCTATTTTACTGGCGCAGCCGCCCAGCTCCCCTCTTCAAGATGTACTGGAACAAGCGGACATTCGTTTTACCCTTTTTCAGGCGGATCAAGAACTGCGTCATGACGGCGCATTGCTGGATGCAACCCGCTTTAAAACCACTGAAGAGCTAACAGCATTAAAAACGTTTTTTGCGCAAGCCAGTCAACAACTGAATGCGTCATCTCATGTGGTAATTTTGGGTCTAAACCCTGACAGCTGTGACGACATTGAACAAGCAAGTGTCATGGAGGCCTTAAACGGCTTTACTCGCTCCCTTGCTAAAGAGTTGGGGCGTAAGGCCATCATGGTCAACTTAATTTATTGCGAGGCCGTGGATGCTGCCATCGCCACACCTATGAATTTTCTACTCAGTCACCGTGGCGCGTACATCAGTGGCCAACCACTTTATGTCAAGCAAGCCAAAGGTACCTCACAAGACTGGCAAGCACCTCTCGCAGGGCAATTGGCCTTGGTTACCGGTGCAGCTCAGGGGATTGGGGCATCCATCGCAAGAAATTTAAGTGAACAAGGGGCAACCGTCATCGGCCTAGATATTCCTGCAGCAAAAGAGGCTTTAGCGGCTACCTTGGCACCACTTAAGGGGATCGCCGTGGCAACCGACATAACGTCCGACCAAGCCATAGACGATATAACCGCCGCGCTAGCCGGTAAAACACTGGATATTCTTGTGCACAACGCAGGGGTGACTCGAGATAAGACACTGGCACGCATGCCTGAACATTTTTGGGATATGGCCATTAACATAAACCTTGCCGCGCCTATCAATATTACCGGTGCATTAGATCAACAAAACCACTTAAGCGAGAATGCCCGTGTTATCTGCATTAGCTCCATTAGTGGTCTGGCCGGCAATGTGGGCCAAACCAACTACAGTGCATCAAAATCAGGGGTGGCAGGTTTTGTACGTCAGCAGGCAAAACTGTGGGCCAATACGGGTAAAACCATTAACGCCATTGCGCCGGGGTTCATTGAAACACAAATGACGGATCAAATTCCGTTCATGACCCGTGAACTTGGACGTCGAATGAACTCCCTATCACAAGGTGGCAAACCAGAAGACGTTGCCCAAGGGGTTGCCTTATTTGCACAACCGGCCAGCCAAGGGCTTAACGGCCAAGTGCTACGTGTATGCGGCCAATCGCTGATTGGCGCATAACAAAACATTAAAATCTTAGGTTAAAACAAGGTTTGTGGGGTTTTCTTCTCCCCACTGCCTTGCCACAACTGCCACTCATCTTCTATTCGTATCAATTGCAGTCGCTTCTCAAAGGGCCGTTTATGACTCTCAAGGGCTCGCCTTAACAACCTATTTTCACGCTGCTTCACGTCCACTTTAGACACCCATTTGGGCACGTCATTCACCTGCCACGATAAATACACTTCACAGAAATATTCACCCGAGACATTATTAACCTGGCTAACCGAAAAAATCGTCTGAACGCTCGGTCGCCCATAGAATATCCCCTGTTCACTGACCAAGGGGTTTTCTTGGTTAAAGGTGAATTTAAAGCCGCCAACGCTTACTTCTCGAGGCTCGCCATACATGATCTTTTCTGCCAGAAACCGCGTTTTTTCTTTTTTAATGAGCCCCAATTCCACCCAAGGCTCAACTCGCTTAATCAGTGACTTATGGGTACGTTCTACTTCTAAGGGTAAATCAAAAGGTTTATGGAACAGTAGCTTCTGCCCCAATTCACGATCAAATATGGCCACAACCTGCGCATTGGTGGGCTGCGTAGGCAGTAAATAAATATCACTGTGTGCCTCGGTGCTCACCCACATAATGAGCACATACATGACAAGCGGCTTAATACCCAAACCATCCCCCTTCACTTTCTCATCAGTCAAATCGGCTTTCTTTTAGACTAGCTCAAAACCAAACAGTTGAGCGTCATCAAACCGTAAAGCCTTTGTCACCTAACTGTCATTTGATCGCCTTAACGTTGCTTAAACACGTTAGGAGGCCAATATGAATCAAGCCGCTCACAAACCTGCACAATCGCCCAAAGCTTCTCTGGTCGCTTATATCACACAGGACCCGGCAGATATTCAGCAGGCATATCAATTACGTCACCGGGTATTTTCACAGGCATTTAACGCTCAGCTAAATGCCCAAGAGCCAGGTATGGATAAAGACCGGTTTGATGATGCATGCCACCACCTGATCGTAAAAGATGCCGACTCAAATCGCATTGTGGCTTACAGTCGCATTATCACCAGCGACATCGCTCAGCAGCACCATGGCTTTTATACCGCGAGTGAGTTTGACCTATCTGGCATCATGGATGATCAAAAGCGTTACATGGAAATTGGCCGTACTTGTGTCAGTGATGAGCATCGAACAGGTAGCGCCATTGCGCTGCTATGGGGGCAGATCGCTCAATTCATGCTTGAACATAACATCGATTGCTTAATTGGTTGCGCGAGCATTCCGTTTGCGAATGGCAGTCGCCAAACACTGGCTGTAATTGATTATTTGCGCAATCAGTATTTCACCCAAGATACATTGCGTGTCATCCCGAAGCATCCACTGCCTCCTTTGAAAAACAGTCTAGACGGAAAAGCATTTGTGCCGCCGCTGCTCAAGGCTTATTTGCGCATGGGCTGCAAAGTGTGCGGTGAGGCCCACTGGGATAAAGACTTCAATGTGGCGGATGTGCTCGTACTGTTAGAAAAAGAAAACATCAACATGCGTTATGTGAAGCATTTTTTGCGTGCGGCATAAATTTTACTTTCGTTTTTTAAGGATTCATCATGCTAACCATTTTAACCGCTCCGCTAAGAGCCTTAGTTGGCTTTATTACTCTGGTTAGCATGATTATCAGCGCCATAGCACTTTACTTAATTGTTAATAACGATAAAAAGCGAAAGCAATTGATTGAGATCTGTCAGCGCCGATTATGCGCGATATTACTGCGCTGCTTTAATGTGGAAATTCGCTACATAGGCAAGGTCAATATGGATGCAAAAATGATCGTGGCCAATCATATTTCGTGGTTAGATGCCCTACTGTTCATGCCTGCGCCTAAGCTGCGCTTTATCGCAAAATCGCAAGTGAAGAACTGGCCTATTATCGGTTTGTTGGCCCAGCTTCTGGGCACCGTGTTTATTCGCCGTGAAAATAAATTCCAAGTGTATCGCTCACTGCCCAATGCTCAGCGTCATATTCGTGAAGGCGATAACCTGGTGATTTTTCCAGAAGGCACCACCACAGTGGGTTTGGATGTCCTGCCATTTCGTCCCATGATATTTGAAGTGGCGAAGCGCGAAGCCTGCATGGTGCAACCGGTGGCCATTCGTTATTGGAATCACAAACAGATCATAAGCCAAACCACGCCCTTCATTGATGATGACGGCATTCTCATGAGCATTCTTAAACTACTTGTAGAACGAAAAACCTATGCCTATGTGCATTTTTTACCGGCACTCGATGGCGCGCACCTAGATCGCAAGCAAATGGCACAACAAAGCCAAGTCATGATTCATCAGGCGTTGCAGCAACCGTTTAGTGCCCATGAGGCAATGAAAAACAACCAAAGCGCACCCTCTGTCCATGCTCAGTCCTAGTATCGAGTGACCAAGCTAGCTAAAATACGCCATCATTTCTTACCTATAATGAATACATGGCTATGAAACACCGTTTAACGCAATTTTTTAACCGTCCACAAGTTCTTCGTCATGTGCTCAACTGGTACGGGCCTTACCGAGGTGCAGGGGTTAAAATCAAACACCTAGCCGACGACTTTAGTGAAGCCACCGTGGTGATGCCATTGCGCTGGTATAACCGCAATTACGTGGGCACTCATTTTGGTGGCAGCCTCTATTCCATGGTCGACCCTTTTCATATGCTGCTCATCATGAACCAATTGGGCAAAGACTATATTGTCTGGGACAAGGCTGCCCACATTGAATTCATCAGCCCGGGCACCGGCACCGTCACCGCACACTTTGAGGTGTCTGACGAGCACATTGCGCAAATCAAGCAGCAAACGGCGAATGGTGAGAAGTACTTGCCTCAATTTGAAGTCGAAGTGGTGGGTGAGGACGGCAAGCTCGTCGCTAAGGCCATTAAAACCCTGTATATCCGCAAAAAGCAGCGCTAGTCTCGGCGCCATCGCCGTTCGATTTATTCACCTCGAGCGGCAAATTTCCCTACCAAGATAAACAAAGCCGACTAGACTTATTCTTTATATATGCGTTTAAACAAGAGTGGGTTCTATGAGTATTAGCATTGCACAAGCAACGGGGTTTATTGAGGAGCTGCTAAGCGTAATCGAAGATGTGTATTGGGAGTGCACGTCAATGGAAACAAAAAACCTGTGTTTCAACACAGTGCGCTTACTGCAAACAGAACTGACCGAGCTGACGAAGGTATCCGTGCAAGATCATCACTATGATTATGAAATCATCGCCTACCAAGATAATACGGTGATTGAGACACTAAGCCAGCTTGATCACATGCTCAAAGGCGCGGTGCTGAGAACCCGCACTAAAAACAATCTTAAGCCTCTATTACTGCAAGCCATGGACATTTTCGCCCATGACTAAAGCCCGTATCTATTAAGGCCGAAATAGGGTTAAAAAATCTCCGCTTCGCGGTTTAGCTGTGCGCTAACATCGCTCATGACTTGGTTACGACCGGCCGCTTTGGCACTGTAAAGGGCATCATCCGCTTGTTGCTGCCAAGCTTTAAGCTTCTGCTCACCTTGCGGCTTGATGGTTGCGACACCAATACTCACAGAAACCCGCCCAAGCGGTGTGTCCTCATTTAAAATATCGCGCCTAGCAATGGTATGCATCATTTGTTGGGCCACATAGATTGCGCCGTTCTGGGGCGTGTCCGGCAAGATGATGGCAAATTCTTCGCCACCAATGCGCGCTGCCACATCGTGAGGTCGCACCGCTACTTGCTTAAAAATTGCCGCCAACTCACGTAAACACTGATCACCAGCCAGATGGCCATAACGGTCATTAAAGCGTTTGAAATGATCCACATCCACCAGCAGTAAGCTACTTGGGGTGTTTTGACGTTTACCCTGACGCCAGCATTTATCCATTTCTTGATCAAATTTACGGCGGTTAAATAGACCGGTTAATGGATCCAATACCGTTAACCCCTCAAGGGTTTGAACATAACGAATACGCTGAATGTGCAAGGACAAGCGCAGCAGTAAGGTATCCACATCACACGGATAAGCAATAAACTGCGCGCCATGCATGAGAACGGCTTGCTCGACGGCGGGGTCAGTGGATGAATCAATCACCACAAGGTCTTGCGGTAAAATATCGCCCGATGCCTTATGGGACTCAAATGCCGCCCAATCCCAGATTTGTAAGCTGGCACCATGGGCATCCGTGACGGAAGCAAGATCGGCACAATCTAACACCCACTGCTCAATAGGCGCGGCTAAATCAGCGGCTCCCATCTCAATGTAGACATTAAATGTGGTCTCTATGTGGCTTCTAAGCGAATCCATGCGCACCTTGTGATTTGGGTTAAATAAACAACCCAATGGCAGTAATCGAATAAAACGAAAGTATGAACTTTACCCAAAAGACGCGGTATTAGATATGACGCACTTCAACTAATAATAAAAAAATCTAAGTAAATGAGATACTTACCTCAATTAATTGAAGCAGCTACAATATGTGTCAATCATTGAACAGTATTTATCCAAGGAATCACTATGGCATTGGTTTATTCCACACAAAGCGGTCGTTTATGTGAAGGTTGCGAGCAACCCATTGACCAATGCAGCTGTAAACAAGGTCATGCGCCTGAAGGCGATGGCATTATCCGGGTTCAACGCGAGAAGAAAGGTCGCGGCGGTAAAACCGTCACCGTCATCAGCGGACTCGAAGGCGACAAAAAAGTCTTGAGTGATTTATGCAAAAAACTGAAAAAACGTTTCGGCTCAGGTGGTGCGGTTAAAAACTGGACCATTGAACTTCAAGGTGATCTTGCGGAACAAAGTGTGAAGTATTTACAGGAATTGGGCCATCAAGCTAAACAAAGTGGTGGCTAAACAAGCGTTTAGCCAGCAAACTAGGCTAAAATACACAGTATCCAATGGACATAAATTAAGGAGGCGACAACATGGAGCTAAGTGTCAATGTTCTCAGCTGGTTAGGTCGCCCTAAAAAAGCGGTAAATGCGCAAACCATCAAATTTAATCGCTTTAATCTTATTTTTAACAGCCGCTGCAAACTCAAACCGGGTCAGCTGGTTTTTGTGAACATCGCGGTGGGCATACATAGCTTACGAGAAGTCAGTGCACGGGTTGAAAGCTGCGAACGCTGCGGCCCTCATTATCAAAGCCAGGTGCGTTTCGTATTAGAGCGCCCAGACAAACAACCCTATCGCGAAGCCATCGCTATTCTTAAAGCCATTGAACAAAGTGTGCCCACATCGTTACGTGCGCCTTTGCACATGCAAGCTCAATAATCAGACCAATCAAGGATTTCATTGTTGTTTATGGATCACGAATACACACTCGTTTTAAACTGCGGCAGCTCTTCTTTAAAATTTGCCGTGTTGCAACCTCAAACCGGCACCTGCGCACTGCAAGGTCTTGCAGAGCGCTTAGGCAGTGACCAAGCCTCTCTTAGCTATCAATCCGAACACGATAAGCAGCAAATCAAGCTCAATGGCAGTGACCATCAAAGTGCTATCGCTGAGGTCATTGCGCTCCTTAAGAAACACAATTTACTCGATGCCATTCGCGGTGTGGGCCATCGAGTGGTCCATGGCGGTGAAGCGTTTAGCCAATCGTTATTGATTACCGCTGAGAACCTAGATCAACTTGAAAAACTGAATCATTTAGCGCCACTGCACAACCCAGTCAACGTTCTGGGCATTAAAGCCATCGCGCAATTATTACCTCAATTGCCACAGGTGGCTGTGTTCGATACTGCGTTTCATCAAACCTTACCAGACGCGGCTTACCTGTATGCTTTGCCTTATGAATATTATGAGCAACAGGATGTCAGACGTTATGGTTTTCATGGCACCAGTTACCGCTATGTGAGTGCAAAAGCCGCCAGCTTACTCAACCAGCCCATCGAAGACAGTCACTTCTTAATCGCGCACCTTGGCAACGGTTGTAGCGCTTGCGCTGTGCGTCATGGTAAGAGCGTTGATACGTCAATGGGTCTTACGCCACTAGAAGGGGTTGCCATGGGAACCCGCAGTGGGGATGTGGATCCAAGCTTGATCCCCTTTTTGTGTGAGCGCTTGAATCTAACCACCGCCGATGTGATGAATATTTTAAACAAACAAAGTGGCTTACAAGGTCTTTCTGGTATCAGCAATGACATGCGAGAAATTCAACAAGCTGCCGAGCAAGGGCACGTTCGTGCGAACCTGGCGATCGAAGTATTTGCCTTTAAGATTGCCCGTTATCTTGGTGCTTTAGCGGTGTCACTTCCGCGAATTGACGCCCTCGTATTCACGGGCGGCATCGGTGAAAACGACCGACTGACTCGCTCGTTAATTTTAGAGCATCTGGCCATACTTGGCTTTGAAGTGGACGGGACATTAAATCAAACCAACGGCAATGAACAAGGTCGTATTACCTCCGACAGCAGCACCCTTGCGATGGTCGTGGCCACCAACGAAGAACTGATGATCGCACAAGACACCTTCGCATTAACGAGCCATAAAGCTTAATTCGGTTATAGGATACATCATGCATCAACATACGTTTTTTATTGCCCCAACCGAAATGGGCACAGGCTTAACCTCTATTACACTGGGCTTGATTCGGGCCCTGGATCAACTGGGTTTAAAAGTGGGTATTTGTAAACCCATTGCCAGTGCCGAAGCCGACAAAGAGCATCGCGCCATTGATCTGATCACACTTGCCAGTGGTTTTGCACCACCAAAAGCCATCAGCCTACAAAAGGCACAAAAGATGGTGAGTTCTGGTCAACAAGACCGACTCATGGAAGAGGTCATTGGAATGCACCGTAAAGTCCGCGAGGCCGTGGACATCGTCATATTTGAAGGCATCGAGCCCGATCGCAGTGAACCCTTCACTGCCCGACTCAATGTTGAAATGGCAAAAACATTAGACGCCGAAATCATCTTAGTAACCGCGCCACAATCGCGCAACATGGATGAACTAACTGAGCACCTAAACATTGCGAAAGGCTTATTTGGTGGCGACAAAAACCGCAATCTTTTAGGCTGTATCATCAACAAGGTGAATGCGCCTAAAAAGACCAACACCCCGCTCAAAGCCAACATGCCCGTTTCCGAAGACGCCATTCACACTGTTTTACAAGACAGCCCCTATAAGGCGCTAGAAACCGAGCAGTTTAAAATCTTAGGCCTGATTCCTTGGGACGACAGCCTAATCGCACCGCGCACGTTAGATATTGCCCGCTATTTACAAGCCACTATCCTGAACGAGCAAGGCTTAGAAAGCGCGCGCGTTAAACGCATTAGCCTATGCGCACGTACCGTTAAAAATATGGTCAGTGACTTGCAGCCAGGCACTCTAGTGGTCACCCCTGGCGATCGCGATGATATTCTGCTGGCCAGTGCGATGGCTGCCAACAATGGTGTGCCGCTAGCGGGCATCTTATTAACCAGTGACATCGCACCAGACGAACAGGTCATGAACTTAGTGAAACCGTCACTGAATCAATTGCCCATCATGTCCGTTAAAACCGACACCTTCCAGACCGCCTCTCAACTGTTCAGCATGTCTGAAGGCGTAAAGGCAGACGACACGGAACGGGTTGAGTCCATCATGAATCACATGGCCGCCCACATTAATGGCAGCTTCCTTAAAGAGCGCTTACAACTCGATTTGCAAACGCGCATGAGCCCAGCGGCTTTTCGTTATCAACTGGTGCAATTAGCACAAGCGGCTAATAAGCGTGTGGTATTACCTGAAGGTGAAGAGCCAAGAACCATTCAAGCAGCTGCGATCTGCCAAGAGCGTGGCATCGCTCAGTGCATCTTGTTGGGTCGTAAAGAAATCATTGAACAGCAAGCCACAAGTTTAGGCATCGAACTGCCTGAAGGCTTAACCATTATGAACCCAGATGAAATCCGCAGTCATTACATCGAGCCCATGGTGGAACTGAGAAAACACAAACACCTTTCTGCGCCGATGGCCGAAGCACAGCTTGAAGACACGGTTGTACTGGGCACCATGATGCTGGCACTGGGTGAAGTGGATGGCCTCGTCAGTGGTGCCATTCACACCACGGCGAATACTATTCGCCCCGCCCTACAGTTAATTAAAACCGCACCGGGTGCGAAACTTGTCTCATCCGTATTCTTTATGCTGCTGCCAGAGCAAGTGATGGTTTACGGTGACTGCGCGGTGAACCCAGACCCAAGTGATGAAGAGCTGGCAGATATCGCCCTTCAAAGTGCCCACAGTGCGCAAGCCTTTGGCATCAACCCTAAAGTAGCCATGATCAGCTACTCAACGGGCTCATCTGGCTCAGGCAGCGATGTAGAAAAAGTCCGCAGTGCCACCGCCATTGCACAACAAAAACAGCCGGATCTCATATTGGATGGGCCATTGCAATACGATGCCGCCACCACGGCAAACGTCGCGGCATCAAAAGCGCCTAACAGTAAAGTGGCAGGCCAAGCGAATGTGTTAATCTTCCCTGACTTGAATACGGGTAACACCACCTATAAGGCGGTGCAACGCAGCGCCAATGTGGTGAGTATTGGCCCAATGCTACAAGGCCTTGCTAAGCCGGTTAACGACTTATCTCGCGGAGCCCTAGTAGAAGACATTGTGTACACCATTGCATTGACTGCGATCCAAGCGACACAAATATAAGCTGAACGCCAAGTTGGCTTTAATTGCCAGCTTGGCGGTAGTGATTGGTCATTTCTCCTGCTGCGCTTTGCAGTATGATGAAGGCAATAATAAAAAATAGAGTTCTATCATGTTAAATTTTTTACCCACACCCATGGTGGCGATCATCGCAACCACATTACTGCTGATCAATGTGCTCTTTTGGTGCTCTCTACTTTTATTGGTGGCCCTGATAAAAGTGCTGATTCCCATAAACGTCATTCGCTTAATGATTGACCCAGTTCTGATCAAGATTGCAGAAGGCTGGGTATTGTGTAATTCAGGCTGGATGAAGCTCACTCAAAATACCCAATGGGATGTAGAAGGTCTTGGGGAATTAAAATACAAGGGCTGGTATCTGGTCAATGCGAACCACCAATCTTGGGTTGATATCCTAGTATTACAGCATGTATTTAACGGCAAGATTCCCCTGCTTAAATTCTTTTTAAAAAAAGAATTAATTAAAGTCCCCATTATGGGCCTGTGCTGGTGGGCATTAGACTTTCCATTTATGCAACGTTTCAGCAAAGAGTACCTTGAAAAACACCCAGAAATGAAAGGTAAGGATTTGGAGACCACACGTAAGGCCTGTGAAAAGTTTTCCATTATTCCTACCAGCGTCATGAACTTTTTAGAAGGCACGCGTTTTACTCAAAAAAAATATGAGAAACAGCAGCCGCCCTATCGCTATTTGCTCAAACCCAAAGCGGGCGGCATTGCGTTTGCTCTCAATGCCATGGGTGATAAGTTCAATAGCTTATTAAATATCACCATTGTCTACCCTGATGGCATTCCAACCTTTGGTGACTTTCTAGCGGGTAAAGTTAAGCGTGTGATTGTTCGTGTTAAAGAAGAAGCTATCCCTGAAGGCTTTACCCAAAAAGATTACAATAACGACCCAGAGTTTCGAGCTGAATTCCAACATTGGACGCACCAGCTTTGGTTAGAAAAAGATGATTTAATTCATGAATTACTCGATGGCCAGCCACACGAGCCATTGCAATAACACACTTATTATTTAAAAGAGGCTCCTATGAAGATTTATGATGACGTTTCCATGTCTATTGGTAACACGCCTTTGGTACGATTGAATAAACTCACCGATGCCAATATTTTATTAAAAATTGAAAACCGTAATCCGGCTCACTCCATCAAGTGCCGCATCGGTGCCAACATGATTTGGCAGGCTGAAAAAGACGGTTTATTAAAGCCTGGCATGGAAATCGTCGAGCCAACCAGTGGCAACACAGGGATCGCCCTTGCCTTTGTTGGTGCCGCTCGCGGTTACAAAGTGACACTGACCATGCCTGAAACCATGAGCATCGAGCGTCGTAAAATTATGAAAGCCCTAGGTGCAAACATCGTCTTAACAGAAGGCGCAAAAGGCATGAAAGGGGCCATCGAAAAAGCTCAAGCGCTGTTTGATGAATCACCAGATACGCGCTTTATGCCACAGCAGTTTAGTAACCCAGCTAATCCGGCAATTCATGAACAAACCACAGGGCCTGAAATCTGGAACGACACAGACGGCAGCGTTGATGTAGTCGTGGCCGGTGTAGGCACAGGCGGTACGATTACCGGCATCAGCCGCTACATTAAAAACACCCAAGGTAAAGCCATCACCTCTGTGGCGGTTGAGCCAGAAGCATCGCAAATCATTGCACAAGCCATGAAAGGTGAAGCCATCACCCCAGCACCTCATAAAATCCAAGGCATCGGTGCGAACTTCATTCCTGATAATCTAGATCTATCCATGATTGATCGCGTTGAAGCCGTCAGCAATGAGCTGGCCATTGAAACCGCAAGACGCTTAATGGCAGAAGAAGGCATCATGGCAGGTATTTCATGTGGTGCCGCTTTGGCTGCGGCATTGCGTATTGCGCAATTGGATGAATTCAAAGGCAAGACCATCGTGGTGATCCTACCAGACAGCGGTGAGCGCTACTTATCAACGCTTTTGTTTGAAGGTATGTTCAGTGCAAATGAAGGCGCATGATTCAACACCCTGAAAACAAAAAATGCGCCTATTGGCGCATTTTTTTTATGCTAAATATTATTCATCAGCCCCTAAAATCATCTCCAGCAATAAGGTTATGGCTGGGGTGGCCTTAAAGTCATTCTTTCGTGGCCAAGCCACTTCTGGAACCAACTCTGCAAATAAATACTGCTTAAGAATTTTACGCCGATAACTGACCGACAATACCACATCCGTCAGCTTACTCACGTCTTCGGTATCACCAAAAAAACCCAACTTGTATAGCATGGCGGCACGGGGACTGAGTTCATCAAAAATGGCCACATTACTGTCTAATTCAGCAAAGTCATTGTCTAATAAATAGTCCGCTGCAAACCCCATCCTAAAGTGCTTGGTAAAATCGATTGGGCGAATGGCCCTGCTGCTAAATCGAGCCCCCCAATGCTCATCTGTGCGCCAAGAAACGGTTTGTGACATCTTGGTTCGCCAAATATCAAAGTAATCCGTACGACGAGTTCTTACCCTAGAGAAGTAAACGGGTTGCCCTGCCCAACGCACCCCGTTATCAAAGCTGGTTTTCCAGCGACGTCTTTCTTTAAAGTCCACACGAATGGCGGTTGAGTAGGTGACGTTATCCGTGGTGCCAAGAACATCCGTTTCGTTGACCTCGTCTTCGTTTTCATCGGTTTCAACCAAAAGTTTAAAGCGGTCACGGGTTCTAGGCAAAACCAAGCGCAGATTTAAGCCCGCTTGATAATTGGGATCTAAGCCGTCTTCACGCCGACTAATGAAATATATTCGGCCATTGCTGCCTGATGACTCATCCTCTAGGATTTCATCATCAAAAAAAGCGTCCATAAAAAATGAGTCCACGCCGTCATTCAGGCTTTCAACATAGCTTGAAGCCACATCTTGACTCCAATCTAGAAATTCCATGCCTTTGTAATCCTCAACAGCCACATGATCATCCGTCACCACATAATCATGGTCTGGCGCTGGCGGTTCGACTTCATGGAAACTGGCTTGTTCTGGCGCACTCCAACTACTAGAAGCCATCACCATCATTTGCAAAGCAATCATATGCAAACAAAACAACCATTTAAGCAAAGCTAGCCCTCAACTTTCACAGGGTCATGGTGCACTAAGACATCGGCATTCGGGTATGCCTCTTTAATTTTCTTCTCGATTCGATCACCTATTTCATGGGCGGACCAAAGGGCCAGATTCTCGTCTAACTCTAAATGAAATTGGATGAATAAATCAGGGCCGGACTGGCGACAGCGAACATCATGGCAACCCTCTGGGCCATGCTCTTTGCGCACCAGCTTTTCTACAATTGCTTCCACCTCAGGTAAGTGCTCATCCATTAATTCTTTAAATGCCTTCACACCGACATGCCAAGCGTTAACGCACAAGAAGATGCCAATACCTATGGCCATGATAGAATCGATCCAGTAAAAGCCAAAGCCCACCAGCGCCATGGCGATCAATACCGCGGCATTCATGAGTAGGTCACCTTGATAATGCAAAGAGTCCGCTTCTACGATTAGCGACTTGGATTTACTGATCACATACTTTTGGAAGGTGACCAGTGCCAGTGTTAATACAATTGCCAGCACACTGACCGCAATACCAATGTGGCTATTAACCATTTGGCGATTATCCAGCATTACATCAAAGCTATTGAGTACTAACACCACAGCAGAACCCACCATAAAGGCAGATTGCGCCAGTGCGGCAATGGATTCTAACTTGCCATGGCCAAATTTATGGTCTTCATCGGCTGGGATGAGGGCATAGCGTAACGCGATGAAATTAATAACGGAGGTGACACCATCAAGCATGGAATCCAGTAACGAGCCCAGAAGACTCACCGAACCGGTAGACCAGTACGCCCAAGTCTTAGCAATAATAAGAATCAATGCGACAGTCACACTGGCGATGGTGGCTTGTCGACTCAAGTGAGCATGGTCTGACATTGTATTTCCTTACTTCCTTTTACCCTAGCACAGTTTGCTTATGGAGCCTTGGTTTCGTCATTTACCAAGCATTCTCATTAGCATCATCTATACTCAGAACAATCATTGATTTTGGGTGCATTATGCCATTAGACGTCAAAGATCTCACGGTCCTTTTAATTGAACCATCCAGCACACAGAGTAAATTCCTCAAAAATGTGATGGGCGATCAATCCATCTTAAAAGTTGATGTGTGTACTACAGGTCAAGACGCGTTGGAATATGCGAAAAAACAACAGCCGGATCTCATCATCAGTGCCATGTACTTTGACGACATGAACGCCATTGAATTCTTAACCTTTTTACGAAAAGACCCAGACACTCAAGACTTAAACTTCATGCTGGTTTCCAGTGAAACCGACAAACAAATGTTGGATGACATCAAGCAAGCAGGTGTTTTGGCGGTATTGCCTAAACCATTTGATCAGCGGGCCTTCTTTACCGCATTAAACGCCGCAAAAGACACCATCGAAGTTGAGCATATAGAGCTTGAAGAGATTGATGTAGAGTCGCTAATCGGTTTGGTGGTAGACGATTCACTTACCGCCCGTCGTCATGTGGTGCGTTTACTCAAAGCCTGCGGAATAGAACAAATCGTAGAAGCCGAAAACGGATTAGAAGCCATTGAGATATTAAAAAGTCAGCCCGTTGATTTCATTATCAGCGATTACAACATGCCACATATGAATGGCGAAGAGCTGGCTAATTATTTAATTAACTCTGAATACTCTTATCTTCCCATCTTAATGGTCACAAGCGAGCAAGACTCAAGCCGGTTAAGTGCTGTGCGTCAGGCGGGTGTCTGTGCGCTGTTTGATAAAACCATTGGGCCCGCTTCCTTAAAAGATGCTTTGCGTGTCGCACTCAATAGTTAACACACTAAGCCAATGTGATGCGGCGACTGCCTTTCTTTAACTGACACACCAATTCCGCTTTTTCGGTTTGCTGCACATGTTTTATGTCCCCTTTGCGGTACATAATCACGGCTAATTCAAGTAGGTTTTGCAACACCTGCTCTGCTTCAGCTTGGCTGCCACCCTTTTCTAGATAGTCATCTATAAAGGCTTGAGTGTGATCAAGATATGTATCCATAATTATTTTAATTCTCACTAACATCTTGGCGGATCTTTTCTATCATAATGTCACACGCCTGTGACTGATTTTCCGCTTCAACAAGATACGACTCTTTTTGCGCCGTAATCAGCAATAACTGCGGCGCTGCCCAGCGTAAAAAATACCCCTGCCCCAAGTTATCTTCCAACGTTTGACAGCTATCGTTATGCCACCAGCTATAAGCGAGTGTGACTGCCAATAGGGTTAGAGTCACCACACCAAATGGTAATAGGGATTTACTGTGCATCGGGTTTCTCAATTTTGTTTTTTAATATCACAGGCTGAGCGTAATACTGCTCAATATTGCGCAAGACATCTTGTGGAACTGATTTAAATCGTTTTTTCCATACCGCATTAATCTTACTGTCGCTTTTATTTTTCGACGAAGCATACACAGTCGGCGCACCATCTTTAAATAACGATAGCGCGAGGTGATTATTTTCGAACAAATGATAATTGCGATGAATATTTTCATCGATGGCATCACTCCAGTGTTCTGCCATATTGCTTTCTAGGGACACTGGCTGACTAAAATGCAATGCAACGCAGCCTTTTTGGCCTTGCAAACCTTTTACAATGCTTTGGAAGTCTTCATCAAGAGATTTTTCATATCGGCCCTTTTTCTCAATCGTGACACGCTCTTGAGCTTTATCAATATCGCAAGGGTCCCATTCATAACTAATGGACACAGGAACGATGTTCAAAAAGGCCATGCTTTGATTAAATTCCCAGCCCAGTTTGCGCCCTGCCATGTGCAGCATTTTAAGGACCGCCGTATCGGTGTAGTCTAATCCATCTTTTGCGCGCCCTTCTTTTTGCGCAATCCAGACATGTTGATTCGAGCGAACACAATGGTGAATATAATCAGAGAGGTCTTGTACCGCTTGTAATTTTTCACGACGGCCCGCCACAGAGCGTTTAACCACAAAGCTTTTATTTAAACGCATTAGTTTTGCGACAAACTGGCGACCCAGCAAGTTATCACCAATGGCCACTTTACTGGTATTCAGACCCGCTTTAAGTAACGCAAAATTAACCAATAGTGGGTCCATGGCGATATCACGATGATTACTGATGAACACATAGGTTTGATCATTTTTTAGATGCTCAAGCCCTGTGACCTTGAATTCACTAATGGTTTTATTCATCAGCTTTTCCACATGCGGTGCTAACTGATTTTGCCAACTCTGAATGCTATCAATGCGTTTAAAGTGTTGATCCAAACCTGTTTGAATTTTTTTCTGCGTCCAACGAGGCAAAAAGCGACTTAAATACGGAAACTGATGTTGCGCGACAAACTGTAGAAACTCACCATCTTCTAGCAAGGATGCCAGCACGGCGTTGACTTCATGATCGTGATAAGCACGAATATCATCAAATGACGCTAAACTCATGTTGTAGAACTCATATTCTGACTATGCTGCATAAATTTTTCAGACCAGTACTCAGCCTTTTGTTCATCTTTCTCTAAACCAAGCAGACCTTCGCGATAGGCCTTACTTAAACGTAAGGCCGCCATAGCATGCCCCTGTTCCGCCGCAGCTTGATACCAGGATAACGCAGTCTGCTCGTTTGCACCTGCTGTAATAACATCGGCTTTGAGCTGCGCTTCGGCTAATAAAAACTGGGATTGTGCATCACCTTGTTGTGCCGCTGTTTGCAATAAAGCCACACCTGCGCGCTTATCAAGGGCACTTTCGCCTCGATAGGTTAACAATGACGCCATTAACTGCTGAGCACGCTTGTGCTCTTTATGGCTGGCCCGTTGTAGCTGCTTCATGGCAAAAGTATGTAGATGTTTATGCCACCCAGACATACCCGAAAAAAATAAGCTTGAGCCAACCGCATACTGCACACTACTGAGCAGCTTTAACTTAAGCGTTCGTATTGATGTCATGCAATTACCTTACAAAAGCACAGGTTTTTCTTCTGCTCACCATGTGGGACAATGGGCCTTAGCCTTTGTTTGATTTCAGGAGAAGTCTGTGTCCGTTGATTCATGGCAACCCGTAAACAAAACCACTCAAATCAGTGACGAGCAATTAGCCCGCTTACTTACCTTGAGCGAAGATCAACCATCAGAGTGTGACCTTACCTCAGATTTGGATTGGATTCAGCCATTAGCGCAAGTTGATGGCAAAATTTGGCAGCAAGTCGCCGCCCAATTAACACCGGCACAACTGAAGCAACTCATCGGACTTTTTACTCTAGCCGAGGAGCAAGGGAACTGGTCACTGGGTGACCGTTCTGCCGTCATCCCTTTATTTAAAATGCATAGGAAAGCGCAAGGTGTTGATCGTGAATTGGTACAGTGGGTCAAAGCCCATAGTGAAAATAAGTTTTTACCATTTGGCCCGTTATTATAAGCACAAGTGGCATTAGATGACCCAGTCCGAGTCTTGGCCTGGGGAGCGCTTTCCCAGAAACGCCTCAAGGGTAGATTGAATGCCCTTACGTGAAATAGGCTTGGTTAAAAAACTGTCCATACCCGCCGCAAAGCATGCTTCTTCAATTTCCTTTTGGCTATTGGCAGTCAATGCAATCACAGGTACGTAAGGCTTATTGAGTTTACGAATTTCGCGGGTGGCTTCAATGCCATCCATGACGGGCATTTGAACATCCATAATAATGCAGTCCAGTTCAAGCGCTTTAAATTGCGCGACGCCTTCTTCTCCATTATTGGCCAATACAACCTCGTAACCAAGTTTTTCTAAAGTGCGCTTAATGACCAGCTGATTATTTAAATTATCCTCCACTAATAAAATTCGCCCAGGGCATACAGCCTGTACAGAATCAGATTGTGCCGACTGATAATCACTTAAACGATAATATAAGGCTTCACGTCGGTAGGGTTGGTTCAAGGCCACACCTTGCACTGCTTTTAAGTCATCCGCTTCCCCCAGCCACCAAAGCCACTGGCAGCTATCCGGCTGGCAATGATCGCTCACAAGCAAGCTCATTTGATTGGGTAGCGCCTGTGCAGAGACATCAACAAACGGTAATTGCATCGACTGAAAAAAGACATGGAACCAAGCTTGAATACTTTCATCATGAATCGCTAGCGTGATAGGCGTTTGTTTAAACACCGAAAATGAATCCTGCTGCTCCACCACCTCAAGCGGTAGGGTAAACCATTGTTCAATGGTGTTATCATCAATTAACTTGGCGCCTACCATGCCTTTCAAATGCCCAGCTAGGGTATTGGCAATTTTAAACGCGGCGATATGATTGGTGTCTAAAGTGGCAATCGCCCCATCCTCTAGCGCTTGGTTAAAATAGGCGACCCAGTTTTTCGCCTCATCTGAAACCAACTGATTGGTAATCGTAAACTGAATCATCGGTCCTTGGCCGAGATCTAATTTTTGAATCATCAGGTCTATTTTGCCTTTTTGGCCAATTCCTAGATGACCACTCATTAAGTTGTACAACACTTGGCGTAAACGAAAGACATCCGTCAGAACATAATGAGGCAAGGGTGCATGGCGAATCATCAGGTCAATATCTAAAGAATTGGCTTGGGGTAAATACAAGGCTTCCAAATCATCCACCAGGTGCCATAGACTGGTATTCACCGATTCTAATGAAATATCCCCTTGCTTGGATTGCGCCAGTAACGCCACGTCATCGACAATTTGTGATAAATGCTCAATGCTGGCTTGTAAGGTATCTAACTGCTGGGGACTCACCTTGGTCTGGTCCGCCTTGATAGAAGCAAGGGTATCTTTGAGCAGCTCGGAAGGGCCCCGCATCTGCTGACCCACGTTAATTAAAAACTGCGCTTTGCTTTGCAGGATTCGCTCAAAGTGCTGTTTGTCTTGCTCAAGAATTCTTTGGGCATCTTTATAGCGCGTGACGTCCGATGTCACCACTAAGGCATGTTCCTCACTGCCTGCGACCAAGGGCATAATACGATTATGAATGCACTTGGTTTGACCATGCCATTCCACCGATAACTCGTACTCACTGACATGACCGGTGCTTAACGCTTGATGAAGGTGTTGACGAAACAGCGCCTTGCCTTCTTCATTCAAGTAGGCATAGCAACTGGTCCCCACCAGTTGCTCTGGGGTTAAGTGAGTATCATAGGGCTTATTTAGGGCAATGATTTCGCCCTGCGCATCGACTTCCGTCAATATATCTGGGAGATGATGCCAAATTGCCTGCATCTTAATTTGATCTTTGCGCACGCGGGCGAATATTCGGTAGAAAAAAAAGTATGACACTGAGACTATCAACAGCAACAGAGCAAGCAGCCACCAAACCAATGCATCAACACCCAGCCATGAAGCAGACGCATCAGTGGTCAACGTGCGCACTTCAAGCGACCATGATAGAGGGCTTAAAAGCAGTAACACCAACCTCGTAATCACAAAATTCCCCATTGACTGTCCACTTAAGCAGTATAGGTTAACCAGACTAACTCGCATGACCGTCGTCGAATAACGCTCGAAATAGACATTTCATGACAAAATAAACGCTTTCGATGCTCCTTTTAGCAACAAAGTGACAACTGACCTAAAAGTTAGTGAGCTTGGGCTATAGTTTAAACAAACCCAGCTATTCTGATTTTATGGCCAATATTTTAATTGTTGATGATGTACCCGCTAATTTACAGATCTTAAATGTCCATTTAAGTGATGAGGATTATCATGTCATCGAGTCCCAAAGTGGCAAACAAGCGCTTGATATACTCAAGCGTGACCCTGACGCCATCGATCTCATCCTGCTCGATGTGATGATGCCGGTCATGAGTGGTCTTGAGGTATTGGCTGCCATCAAAAACAACCCTGAAACTGAAAACATCCCAATTATCTTGGTCACGGCCAATGCCGATGATGAAAACGTCGCCGAAGGGTTGGACATGGGGGCCTTTGACTACATCATCAAACCCTACAGTCTCGTGGTGTTACTGGCCCGAGTAAGGGCCGCTATAAGAGAGAAAGAACGCCAAGATTTACTCGAAAAGTGGGCCACCACCGACCCTTTAACAGGGCTGATGAATCGCCGCCACTTCTTTGAACTGGCCGAGCGTGAGCTTGAGCTTACCCGCCGTGCCAATCGCCACTTGTCTTTCATCATGCTTGATATTGATCATTTCAAGCAGGTTAATGACCAACATGGTCACCTAGTGGGCGATACGGCCATTATTCAACTGGCCGAATTACTCAAGTCCCAGTTACGAAAAGTCGATTTTTGCGGCCGTTACGGCGGCGAAGAATTTGTCTTATGTTTACCCGAAACACCACTCATGGGCGCCTTGGAAGTGGCCGAGCGCATCCGTCATGCGGTACTGGATATTGAGATCGATACCCAAAAAGCCGACAAGCTACACCTATCGATTAGTTTAGGCATTGCTGAGAATAAAAAGGACGCCAGTGTCGAAGATATTCTAAAACGCGCCGACAAAGCCCTCTATGAAGCGAAAGACGCAGGGCGTAACCTTTCCAAAACCGCTTAAAGCCTCATGCCGTGTATCGTTACCATGGCCGATTAAGGTAGAATCATCCCCACTTTCCATTCAGCATAAAGATCAAAGAGCCCCCAGTGAATAAAGAAAAAGCATTTAATCGTATCGCCAGCGCCACAATCAAAGCTTTAAAGGAACAAGCAGAGATGGGCAAGGTCAATGCTAAGACCACAGAAACGGTTTACCAAGCCATTGAAGCGGCATTCAACAAAGAATACATGTCCCTATTTGAAAAATTAGACGACAGCAAAACGGCGCTTGAATTCATCGCTCAAGGGAAAGACTTGGATATCAAACAAGCCACTGCATTGGCTCAACAAACATTGAGCACATTGGCTAAAAAATAAGGAGACTTCATGCTTACACGCAATCGCACGTTTTTCTTTGCCATCTTTTTGGCGATTGTATTTAGCTTTTTTCGCGGCGCCTTTGACCCTCAACCTGTCACCAGCAGCCAAGACACCAAGCAATACCGCTATTTAGAACTTGATAACCAACTTCAAGTGCTATTGATCAGCGATGACGATGCCGATCACGGGGCGGCCAGCCTCGATGTGAATGTAGGCAGTCTCCAAGACCCAAGTACTCGACCAGGTCTAGCCCACTTTCTTGAACACATGTTGTTTTTGGGCACCAAAACCTACCCCACTGCTGGTGATTACCAGAGCTTCATCAATCAACACGGTGGCACACATAACGCTTTCACCGCCCCTGAACACACGAATTACTTTTTCCAAGTGGAAGCCTCCCAGTTAAAAGGAGCCCTTGATCGTTTTAGCCGCTTCTTTTATGAGCCTTTATTCACCGAAGAATACGTGCAACGTGAGAAAAATGCGGTTCACAGCGAATACCAATCAAAATACAAAGATGACTACCGCCGCATGCAGTACGTCAACAAAACCTTGATCAATCCTGCCCATCCAGCCAGCCAATTTGCCACCGGCCGCCTTGATACCTTAAGCGATAATGAATCAAGTAAAGTCCGTGATGACCTCATCGCGTTTTACCAGCGTTACTACAGTGCCAACCTAATGACATTGGTGGTTTATGGACCACAACCACTGAACGAGTTGCAAACATGGGCAGAAACCCTGTTTGACCCTATTGAAAACAAACAGGCCAGCGTCGACGCCTACCCTGCCGAATTGTATGGTGACCTGCCAAAAGATGTGCGCATTGAGCCAGTCAAGCAGCTATTAAACCTAAGCTTTACCTTTCCGCTTAACGACGCCGTGAATGACTACAAGAAAAAGCCTACCCAGTTTATTGGCCACTTGTTAGGCCACGAAGGCCAAGGCAGTTTACTGGCTTGGTTAAAACAACAAGGCTGGGCGGAAGGCTTAAGTGCCGGCCTTTCTAGTCAAATCAGTAACAACAGTGCCATTCAAGTAAGCATTAGCCTGACCGAAACCGGCCTAAAACACATTGATGACATCAGCGCGCAATTGTTTGCTTATATTCGATTAATCCAAGCCAAAGGCGTGAACGAATGGGTATTTGAAGAAGAAAAACAGTTAAGCCATCTACAGTTTACCTTTGCTCCGGGCCAACAACCGGCCAGCTTGGTGCAAGGGCTCAGCATGAACATGCATGAATTCAAACCTCAGGACATCCTACAAGGACCATACCTATGGGAAGAGTTCGATGCCCAGCGCATCCAAGGCTTATTGGCTAAGTTAACCCCGGACAACACCATACGTACTCTGGTTGCCCCGAACGTAGAAACGGATCAAGTGGAAACTTGGTTTGCTGCCCCTTACGCCGTGGCACCACTTTCACAAGCGCTTCAAGACGCTTGGAGCCGAGCGGAATTAGCCGAAGGCTTGCACTTACCGAAAGCCAACCCATTTATCCCGCAAGACATCACGATCTTACATAACACAAACCAAGATAAGCCAAAACGCGTCAAACAAGAAAGCGACGTACAACTATGGCACATACAAGATACGAGCTTTAACGGCCCGCAAAGCAGCATCTTTGTGAACATCCGCTCCCCGCTCATCAAGCAGAGCGCCCATAACCAAGTGATGCTGGATGCCTGGGTTAAACTGCTCAATGACCACCTCAACAGCTTCAGCTACCCTGCTTTATTAGCTGGGCAAGAGTACAGCTTGTATGGCCATATGCGCGGCCTGGGAATTCGTTTATATGGCTACCGCGATAAGCAAGACGTACTACTAGAAAAAGTGGTCAGTGAATTGAGTCAATTCAAAGCCAACGAACAGCAATGGCAACAAGCACAGCAAGAGCTTGTGAGAGCCTATGAAAACGCGTTGAAACAGAAGCCTTTTGAACGTTCCATTGCCGAGTTAAATCAGCGCCTCATTCAGCCAAGCTTTGACGAGCAAGCACTTATGAGCGCCGTAAAAGAAGCCACACTGGAAGATGTTATTGCCTTTAGCGGTCAGTTCTTCGATAAAATAGAAACCATCGTATTGGGCCACGGTAATATCAGTGAAGTGGACCTTCTGAACACCGCGAACACCATCAAGGCATCCCTGATGCACAATGCCCGTATGGTCTCGGTTGAACGCAAGCATGTGGTGCAACTGCCAGCGCGACTATCCAAGCAGGACATTCGCGCAGAACATAACGACAATGCCATGACCTGGTATGTACAAGCGGTTACCGACACCCTAAAAGAACGCGCCACCATGGGCTTGCTAGGGCAAATCGTACGTGCACCTTATTACACATACATGCGTACAGAGAAAAAGTATGGTTACGTGGTGTTTGCCACCCCGTATCCCATGCTTGACCAAGGCGGGCTTGCCTTCATCGTGCAATCGCCCAATACAGACTCCACAACGTTATTTAATGAAAGCCAGCAGTTCTTAAGCGGTTATGTGGACAGCATCCGTCAGATGAGCGATGAAGATTTCAGTGCACACCAACAAGGTTTAATCACCAACCTGACGAAAAAACCGCTGAACCTAAAAGAGAAAAGCAATCGTTTCTGGAGCGAGATTGACCGCGATAACACGCAGTTTAATACCCAGCAAACCCTTGCCGACTACATTGCTGATCTGAACCAAAAAGACGTGGCTGACTACCTAGAAGAACAGGTACTGAGCGACAATAGCAAAGGTTTACTGCTGTATTTTGATGGGCAAAAATAACCACTATCGGTTAGTGTCCCAACCAAAAAAGCCAGTTCATTGAACTGGTTTTTTTGTATCTGCCCCATAAATTCCTTGAAGAAGCCCCCTTAACCATTTAAATTAGGTAAAACTAATATAAAGGAGACGGTTATGCGTTTCATGCTCATACTGATAACCCTAGTAAGCTCATCCCTTTTACAAGCACAGCCAGCCCCTGATAAACAGGCCGCACGTGAAACCATTCAGGGGTTTGCCAAAGACCTTAAACAAGTGTTGGTGAGCACCATGAAGGCGGATGGGCCTGTTGCCGCGATTAAGGTTTGTAACCTAAGTGCTCCAGCCATTGCCACACAACATAGTCAATCGCCTTGGGACATTAGCCGAACATCACTCAAAGTGCGCAACGCAAACAATACGCCTGACGCTTGGCTAAAAAATGTACTGTTGGAATTTGAGCAGCGTAAGCAAAATGGCGAAACGGTTAGCAGCATTGAATACAGTGAGCAACGAACAGACGGCTGGTACTTTGTAAAAGCCATTCCAACGGGCGAGCCTTGCCTAGCCTGCCACGGCAGTAATCTTAAACCCGCCGTTCAAGAGAAGCTGTCCGAACTTTACCCTAACGATCAAGCAACCGGTTTTAGCCTTGGGGATATTCGTGGCGCGTTTGTGGTGAAAAAGGAAACGTTTAAGCATTAAAGCATTGGCTGAAACCGAATGCTCAAACACGCCGTTACGGTTTTCAATCGTCAGCACACTCACTTGATTTAATGTAGCGCCCACAAAAAAGCCCCGCTTTTTACAAAGCGAGGCTTCTTAGACTCGTAACAACTTTAACGCATTAAAGTAGGTTACGGCCTTTTTTCGCAGCGATTCGTAAACGCAATGCATTCAACTTAATGAAGCCAGCAGCGTCTTTTTGATCGTAAGCACCCGCATCATCTTCAAACGTTGCAATGCTTTCGTCGAACAAAGAGTCGTCAGACTTACGACCCACAACAACGACGTTACCTTTGTACAGTTTAATACGTACAGTCCCGTTTACGTGTGTTTGAGTTTCGTCGATGGCCGCTTGAAGCATTTTACGCTCTGGGCTCCACCAGTAACCGTTATACACTAACTCAGCGTAACGAGGCATTAGCTCATCTTTTAAGTGTGCTGCGTTACGGTCAAGGGTCAAAGACTCAATGGCACGGTGCGCTTTTAGCATGACAAAACCCGCTGGGGTTTCATAACAACCACGGGCTTTCATGCCCACGTAACGGTTTTCAACGATGTCAGTACGACCCACACCGTTTTCACCCGCCACCTTGTTAAGGTATTCCATAACCGTTGCAGGGCTCATTTCTTTATCGTCGATTGCAACGATGTCACCACCTTTAAAGGTGATATCTAGATAAGTTGGCGCATCAGGTGCCGCTTCAGGAGACTTGGTCCACAACCACATGTCTTCTTCTGGCTCATTCCAAGGGTCTTCAATTAAGTCACCTTCGTATGAAATGTGCAGCAAGTTAGCATCCATAGAATAAGGCGATTTCTTACCCGCTTTATTTTCAACTTGAATTCCGTGATCAGCACAGTAAGCCATTAATTTTTCACGGCTGTTCAAGTCCCATTCACGCCAAGGTGCAATCACTTGTACACCCGGCTTAAGGGCGTAAGCACCCAGCTCAAAACGTACTTGGTCATTACCCTTACCGGTAGCACCATGGGAAATAGCATCAGCGCCAGTTTCGTTCGCAATCTCAATCAAACGCTTGGCGATCAATGGGCGAGCAATCGAAGTACCTAAATAATACTCACCTTCATAAATGGCATTGGCGCGGAACATTGGAAAAACAAAGTCGCGAGCAAACTCTTCGCGCAAGTCTTCAATGTAGATTTCTTTGATACCCATAGCCTTAGCTTTTGCGCGTGCAGGCTCTAACTCTTCACCCTGACCTAGGTCAGCAGTAAACGTTACGATTTCAGCTTGGTATTCTTCTTGTAACCATTTAGCGATTACAGAAGTATCCAAACCACCGGAGTAGGCCAAAACAATCTTATTGATCTTGGACATTAAGTGCTCCTAAAGGCATAGAACATTGACCATCTCATGGTCAATACGGATAAAATCAGGGGGCGTATTCTATCGGGAATACTGGCCATGCGCCAGTATTGGTCTAATGTAGATAAAAAGCCTCGGCTTATTTTGTCTAATTTAACATCGCCTTGAGGGCCACCTATGAAATTCGTGCTCACTTTGATATTCAGCCTCTCTATTCTCTCCCAAGCCTGCGCCGGCGACCTTGAAGGCAGTAACATTAATGGCTTTGATTTCAGCTACATTGATATCGAAAAAAACTGCACGGTTCAGCGTGAGGGCCAAGAATCGCTCTCGGTTAAATGCAAAGGCAGCAACTTAAAAACCGTATCGCGCAGCTGTGGTGGCTATATATCAAGAGGCCTAGAAAGCGCGAAACTCAACTGCGGCGGCTCCCTATGGGTACTCAATCAACGCTGCAAGGTTGAAATGCGAGGGGCTGATTACGGCGAGATCAACTGTAAGATTTAAGCTTGGCTATTATCGCCCACAGTAAAACCAAGCAAGCGCTTGCTTTAAGGTGTTCTATTTTCTAATATGCCCAGACATCAATCTGGGCATGACTATGGACCTTAATAATAAAAATATCGTCATAACAGGGGCCGCATCCGGCATTGGCTTAGCGCTATTAGAAGCCATAAGCAAAATACCCAAGGTCACCATTGTGGCGACGGACATCAATCCTTCGGCCCATTCATTTCCAGAATGTGTGCACTTCATCCAACAGGATATTGCCAACCAGCAAGGCGTGGACACGCTATTTGCGCAAGCCCTTGAGAGAATGGGCCACATTGATCTGTTCATCGCCAATGCAGGCTTTGCCTATTACGAGCAAACCCAGCAGGCAAATTGGCAACACATCGATAACATCTACCAGTGTAATACCTTCAGTCCCATTTACAGCGCCCACAAGATGGCAGGTGTTAATCAGGGTCGTGAATACGGCGTACTGGTTACAGCAAGCTTTATGGGATTATACAGCCTGCCTGGTTACAGTTTATACAGTTCTACCAAGGCCGCTCTTTTATCTTGGGCCGATGCGTACCGTCGCGAGAAAGACGACCAAGGGCACATCATGATGCTTTGCCCTGTGGCCACTAAAACTCACTTCTTCGACACCAAGGCGCCTGTGCCTTGGCCTTCGCAAAGCGCTGAAGACGTCGCCTTAGCCGCCATCAAAGGCGTTCAAGATAACCGCCATCGTATTTACCCAAGCAAACTCAGTGTGCTCACCCTAGCGCTAAATTGGGTGTTTCCATTGGTGATGCCTATTTACAAAAAAATAGAAGGGGCCAAGTTTAGCAAGTGGCTAGCTCAGCATGCTGGAAGTGAGAATTAGAGTCCGTTTAAACACAAACAAAAGCTGAATCATTATTCAACTTTTGTTTGGCACTTTTGTGCTACAAATCTTAATCAAGCGTTAACAAGATATTACGCAACACCATTATGTAAGCTGCTTAAATACATCCAATAGGCATCACTACTCATTTTGGAAGACCCGTATGAACGCACGGACTCAAATTAAGCACCCACCATTAATCAGTAACACCATGGCTGGAATTGCTTTCACCATTCATATCATCTTGAGTGTGATCAACTTTAACTTCACCACCCTCATCAACGGCATTGGGTTGCATCAAAGTAATATCAATACCCTCATATTAGCGGTGATTCAGCCCGTTTTAGTGGCAACCCTAGTGGCGCCGATTTTATGCATTGTGCGCCACACTGATTTTTTGTCTGAATTCAGAAATATCTTGTTTTTATCGGTCGGTTTATTTGTGGTCCATGCCCTAGCCGATATGGCAGGCATATTTCGTTAAGCCAGCAACTGGTTAATGTACTCCTGAATATCTTTCACCTGTGACGGGCAAACATTATGGGCCATGGTGTACTCACTCATTGTCGGGGCAAAACCCGCTTGCTCTAAGGCATGAAAAGCACGCTCACCTAAGCTCATAGGCACCACATCATCACAATTACCATGACTGACCCAAACAGGTGTTTGCTTAAAGTGAGCCGATGCCACAGAACTGGGATCCGCAATATAGGTACTCATGGGCAACACCCCCGCTAATGGGTGCTTACAGTGAAACAATACGTCATAGGCGACGGCCCCGCCCTGAGAGAAGCCCGCAATAATGATGCGTTCACTCTTAATGCCAGAGCGCATCAATTCGTCAATTTTGGCCAAGACCTGGTCCCGTGACTGAGCTAAATCATTAAGATTTGCTTTGCGTTCAACCCCATGGATTTCTAAGTCATACCAAGCAGGCATCTTGGCTCCACCATTAATGGTCACACTGCGAACGGGTGCATCCGGAAAGACATAATGCATGGAAATGCTGTCATTCAACTTAAGATGCTTAGCCATAGGCACAAAGTCATCACTGCTAGCACCTAAGCCATGCAGCCAAATAATGGCGGCATTGGCCTGGGTTTGCGGTTTTATTTCAACACACCGAAATGCACTCATAATCTACCTACGATATATCTTGTAAAAGCTGGCGGGGCGATGCATTCAATACATCGCGGTTTGCCCAAAAGCCACTAATTAAAATACTGATTAATGCCAAAACCGGCACGCCTACCCACAATGACCAATGGGGTGACCAGCTCACATCAAAAATGAACACGTACAAGGCAAAACTAATGGATTCGAATGATGCTATCGCCAACGCACTGGCCACCAGCGCAAGCGTCACATATTCACTGCGAATACGCGCTCGAATCATATTCTTGCTCGCACCAAAGGTGCGATACAAGGCCGCTTCATGTTTACGTAGGCTCAATGTGCTTAGCAGGGTGGCAAACATCAGCACCATAGCGCATATTAAAACCAGGGCTAAGATCGCCTCAACCGCCACACTGGTCTGAGTGAGAATCTCGCGTACTTGTTTCAATATTTGATCAATTTCAATGATCGTCACAGCCTTAAACTGCTGATTCATTTCAATTAACCAGCGGCTTTCCGTGGGCGGCAAATAAAAACTATTGATGTAAGTATGATGAAAATCGTTAATCACACCATCGGCAAAAACCACATAAAAGTTAGGGCGAAAGTTTTCCCACTTCACATCACGGAAGTTTTTCACCTTGGTTACCATCTCGCTGCCAGCAATATTAAACGTAATGCTGTCGCCTAGCTCTAACTTCAAACGTCGCGCTAATTCAGATTCCATGGATATGGCATTGTCATCAACCGCGGTTTCATCAAACCACTCGCCACTGGATAACACCTCATCTTCTGTGAGCTGAGCACTCCAAGTTAAATTCAGCTCACGCTTCAGAGCGTTTGGTGCATCGTCTTCTGGATAAAGCTCGTCAACATTCACACCATTGATATGAGTCAGTCGGCCACGCACCATGGGATAAAATTCACTGGCGGCTAACCCTTTATCACTCAATGCTTGCTCAAATGCAGCTTTTTTATCCGGCAGAATGTTAATCGCAAAATGGTTCGGCGTATCCGCTGGCACCTGCTGCTGCCAATCTTCAAACAAATCCCCACGTACTAACCAAATTAACGCAACGGACGTGAAGATAAACGCAAAGGCTGCCACCTGAGAGCGCGCATAATATTGGTGACGATCTAATTGGCTTAAACCCACACGTAAAAACGGCGGTAAAAAACGCTGCACCTTTATTAAACCTTTCAGCAGCAAGCTCGATAACACGCCATAAACCAACAATAAAATTGCAAGGCCCACAACGAACACAACCGACAACACGATGCTGCTAGTAAGCAAATAGGCTAACGCCAACATAATCACCACTGCCAATACAAAAAACACATTGGCTTTTACCGACTGCGGCGCAAGCTCTCGGCGCAACACACGAACAGGGCTCACTTGATTGAGATTTAAGATCGGTGCCATGGCCACCAACATCAACACCAGTGCCGCGCACACCAAGCTGATCAACACCGGTAGCACCCGTGCTGGCATTAGGTCTTTAGGTAAAATATCCGCCACGGTTTGCAGTAATGCAAAATGCAGTACAAACCCCAGCAACGCCCCTAAAACGGCCCCCACAATGGCAGTAAACGATAATTTATAAATAAAGATGTTACGCACTTGATGGCTCGACGCCCCCAAACAACGAAGCAAAGCGGCTGTATTGTAGTGACGTTCACTGTAGCGTTTAGCGCATAAGGCGATGGCCACTGCCGCCAATAACACACTGATCAAACTGGCAAGTGACAGATACTGCTGCGCTTTTTGCAGGGCATTACCTACATTGTTTTGGCTGTCTTCGACACCTGCCAGTTTATCCGCTTTGTTTAATTGCGGTTTCAGCCAATCAACGAACTCACTCAAAGCATTTTCACTGCCGGTGTAATATTGTTTGTACCAAATTCGACTGCCTTGATTCACAACACCCGTTTTAGGCACGTCGGCATAGTTCATGAGTAAACGGCCAAACGGGCTAAACAAGCTGCCAGAGCGGTCCGCATCTTGTTGTAAGATTTTATCGACCACAAACACA
Organism: Bermanella sp.; assembly: GCA_051277445.1. Classification (GTDB taxonomy): domain Bacteria; phylum Pseudomonadota; class Gammaproteobacteria; order Pseudomonadales; family Oceanobacteraceae; genus Bermanella. The sequence continues at coordinate 32,701 of JBNMQC010000009.1, forward strand.
GCGTTACCAATTTCAACGGTGTCACCTAACTTGGCGTTGAGTTTTTGTAAAATGCGCTCTTCGGCCCATACTCGACCAGGTTTTGGGGCTTGCTTAATTAACTGGGTTTGCGTGTTCGTATCTGCATAAAAGCCATCGGCCACTTGATTGAAGCCTTTCAGCGGGTAATTATCTTCAACCGAGCGCACCCGCACTAATTGCAGCTGCTCGTTCGCATAGGCCATGGTTGAAAAGCCCAAAGCCATCGATGTATTCAAACCCAGCGACTGCCCATGCTGAATGTAATCATTGGATAACTCACGGGTACTGAATACGGTTAAATCACCGGCGATCAGTTCACTGGCACGGTATTCCATGGTGCGGGACAGACGATCACTAAAACTAGAAATCATCGACATACTTAACGCCGCCAATAGCGTGGCCGCAATTAATAAGCGCTTTTCACTGCTGCGTAAATCATTAACCCAATGCTTACATGCCAGCAGAAAAACCTGATGGTGTTTCATATTCACTCCTGCTGGAAATTAGAGGCTGGTTGCATTAGTGGTGACGGTTTCAACGAGCTTGCCGTCAATCAAATGCACCTGACGCTGACAACGTTTAGCGAGGGTTTCATCATGTGTCACCAGTACCAAGGTCGTATTAAGTTGCGCATTGAGATCAAACAACAAATCTTCAATTTTCTCACCTGTGTGTTCATCTAGATTACCGGTTGGCTCATCCGCAAACAGCACATCCGGTTCACAGGCAAAGGCACGGGCAATGGCCACTCGTTGTTGTTCGCCACCACTTAATTGATTGGGCTGGTGATCCAAGCGCTCTGATAAGCCCACTTTTTCTAGCCAGTTTTGCGCTTTGGATGTTGCGTTAGCATCCCCCGCTAGCTCCAACGGTAACATGACGTTATCTAAGGCACTTAAATGGGGTAACAATTGAAAGTTTTGAAACACAAAACCCACATGTTGCTTACGTACCGCCGCGCGGCCGTCTTCGTTCATGTTTGATAAATCCTGACCAAGAATACGAACGTGGCCGCTCGTAGCTTTATCCAATCCAGCCAACAAGCTGAGTAAGGTAGATTTACCGGAGCCACTCTTGCCCACTATGGCAATGGTCTCACCCGCGGCGACCGACACATTAACATTGGTTAAAATATCCAGGGTTTGCTCACCCAACGTGAGGGATTTACACAGGTTTTCAACTTCAATCATGGTCAACCAATCCGTTTCATTATTCATATGTAATAGGGGTAATATGGTTCATCAGATCACTAATTGGTGCGGAAATTCAATAAAGTTCGCATTTTGCACCACAAAACCCACAAACACTCTGCCTAGCCGACTTCTTTGACTGCTCTCACCCGATCCTGCAGAAAATCCAAATCCGAGCTAAAATAAAAAATAGACCAAATGGGCCTCCGAAATTGAGACTATTTACCTGACTCTCAATTCATTTTATTCTGTAGACATCCTTTCGTGCTCTTATGATTCACTGATAATCATAACCAAAGCACACATGACCAAGGTACCCTAAATGGTATGGATTAACTCGCTTGTTGTTCAGCATAACCTTAGTGCGTCACAACTTGCTTTGTTTAACCTTGAAATTCGTGAAGAACAAATCCGCTCTACCCGCTTTTTCACCATCGTTACCCTGCTGCTCTCCTTGGTATTTTTAATATCCGACGCCCACTTTTTAAAAGATCATTTTACTGAACTAGCATGGATACGCACCACAGTGGTATTCGCTTGTGTCATTGGTGCGATGACACTTAAATACTTAAACCTGCGTAATGCTTACTTATTATTGGCCATCTCACTGGTGGCCTATAATACTGTGATTGTTTATGTTGGCATTCTAGCCGCCAATCAAGGCTTAGATACCTATCAGCAAGGCACTGTGATTATTCTTATTTATTGCTGTACGTTATTCCAAGCACCACTACTGCTGACCTTTGTCGTCACAACCATTTGTTGGAGCAGTTATTTTGTTGGTATCAGCTTGTATTCAACTACGGATTCATCCGTGATTTTTAATAACACCATCGTGTTTTTGATTGCCAGCATCCTAGGACTGCTGTCCGTGGCTCACCGAGAGCGTTACTTGATGAACTATTTTTTAACTAATCAACAATTAAAACAACAAGAACAACAGTCTAAAGAACAATCCCTCAAAGATGCCCTAACCAAACTGCCCAATCGCCTAGCGATCATGGAGAAGATAGATAGCTTCGAGAGTTTAATCCCCAAAGATATGATCATCATGATGGGCGACGTTGATAACTTTAAGAAAATTAATGACCAATACGGACACAAGCAAGGTGATTTGGCGCTTAAGTTAATTGCCGAGTGCTTAAAGCAACACATTGAACCTCAAAGCGGATTCATCAGCCGCTATGGCGGTGAGGAGTTTTTAATCATCCTAGACAACGTTACTCAAGAAGACAGTCAAGCTTTAGGCGAAACCTTAGTGAAAGCTGTATCAGAAATAAACCACCCTCAGCTTCCACAATTGGGTATCTCTATCGGCGGATACTTAACCAGCGGCAACGAAAGCGCCATCACCGACTGTATAGAGCGAGCCGATCAGACTCTGTTAAGAGCCAAAGCCGATGGCAAAAACCGGTTTCTATTAAACCGCCGTATTTACAGCAATTAAGCTTTACGCTCTAAAAAGGGCAAACATAAACACGCGAGTCCTGTAATATTCCACCTAACAATTAACCTAGATGCAGCACAGATAGCACAATGAAAGATTGCAACTCCTGCGGTAAATGCTGCATCAAATACAGTAACGGCGGTTTATCGGCCTCAAAAGCTGAGATAGAAGCGTGGCAGGAAGACGCACCTGAGATTGCCGAATACGTGCATCAAGAACAAATTTGGCACGACCCAGAAACCAAACAACTTTTTGAGTTATGCCCCTTCTTAGAAAACGTGCCCAACAGTAACGTGTACACCTGCGCGATTTATTATAATCGCCCAGACGATTGCCGCTATTACCCCAGCACCTTTGAAGAAATGGTGACCGATGGTTGTGAAATGGTAGAAGCCAAAGATTTAAAAGACCCGAAAAAAGCTCGCCAAACCTTAGATATTATAATGAGTGACAGTCGTTATTAATCCGGCTGATTTTTTTCTTCACGTAAACGATTACGATAATTGGAGCGCGCCAATGCTTGCATGTCTTCGACCTTATCGCTCTCATCCACGATTTCACGACCCAGCAAGGTTTCTATGGCGTCTTCCAAGGTAACCACCCCGGCTGTTTGCCCAAACTCATCTTCCACTAAAAACAAATGTGCACGCTTTTTAATGAATAAATCCAACAATTGCTGCACAGGTAGTTTTTCCGATACACGTATAATTGACTGAGCCACACTTGATAAAGGTTCGTCACCCAGGCCTTGGCGCTCGGCTTCATATAAGTCGGCTCGAATCACCTTACCCTGTACCTCATCCACGGTGTTTAGGTAGACGGGAATACGGGTAAATTGTCTGGTTTCAGGGCGATCCAGCGCCTCTCGTATGGTCATATTTTGTGGCAGCATATGCACCACAGTACGTGGGGTCAGAATCTGACCAGTGGTAATATCCCTTAGATTCAAAACATTGGATAAATACTGATTCTCCTGAGTAAACAGGTTGCCATCTTTATGGCCCAGTGATGCCAGTGCAATGATCTCTTTACGGGTGATCTCATTGCCCTTTGAGTCACTAAACAACTTGGTTAAGCGAGTTGATAACCACACCAAGGGATACACCAGCTTCACCAGTATGGAAATCACATATGAGGAAGGAA
>JBNMQC010000010.1:0-34385 GCA_051277445.1 Bermanella sp.
AGGCACCCTAGCGGCTAGCTGGTCCACCATGTTTATCCGCTGGGTGAACAAGCGTAACAAAGAAGATCAAAGCCATCCTGCGGTTTTCCAAGGGGATGCCAACCGCAAAATGCAAATGGATGCCCAGTGGCAGCCTGAAGCCACGACTCTTGAGATCTTGCAAAAAGCCGGTGTCGACCCAAGCTTTATTCAGGATTGTGTCAGTGAATTTATTTTGTATTGGCAAGAGAAAGGCGACGCGCACGATACATGGAATACTAAATTCGTCGCTTGGGTGCGTCGTCAATGGGCACGCTTTAGTGCAAGCTTGGCTCACCCGAGCGACCCTGTTCCCATGTCCGATGGCTGGGCACCGTCTGAAGACGTATTTGAGATACTGGCCATGGCCAGTATTGATCGCAGTTTCGCACAAAGCATCGTGCCAGAATTTGTTTTATACTGGCGCGACAGTAATCAGTTGCACACCTCTTGGAACAGCAAGTTTTTGCAACATGCCAAACACTTATGGAGTAAGCGCTTAAATGGTCAGCAAGGTAACGCCGCAACTTCTCAACGAGATTACATTGCAAGTACAACCCTTGAAGAGCGACTCAGCGACACGAGCTGGGCAAACTGATAAAGGTTTTAGTCCGCAACTGATCAGCGCTGTTAACGGTGTATTTGAAGTATTGGCGGTGGGTTATGGCAATCAATATCATGCCGCCTACCCCAATGCTGAACAGTCCAATTTAGCCAAACGCCTGTGGGCAAAGCATTTAAGCCATTATCCGGTGAATCTTTTAATGAAAGTGGCCGATGATATTATCGGCAAAGAGACCTTCTTACCTTCCATCGCCAAATTCAAAAGTCACTGTGACCACGCCTATGATGCATTTGGTTTGCCAAGCGTAGACAGCGCCTATGTTGAAGCTTGCCGCGCACCACAACCGAAAAAAAGTTTTAAGTGGAGCCACCCTGCGGTGTATTTTGCAGGCCTCACCACAGACTGGTTCTTTTTATCCAGCGAGCCTAAAGATAAAGTATTCCCCGTATTTAAACGTAATTATGAAATGCTGTGTGATCGAGTGATCAAGGGTGAAAAACTGGATGTGCCAATGGAAAAAGCGTTGCCCGCTGAAATTACAACACCCATGACCCGCGAACAAAACCAACAACACCTGCACCAACTGCGTGAACAGCTAAAACTATAATAATGGGTTTCAAGAGTGCTCTTCAATATCCGATAACCTCACACACACCTTAGTGCCCTGAGGTTCATTTTTTTCAAACCATAAAGTGGCAGGCCACTTACTGCAAATGCGATTGGCGATGGCAAGGCCAAGCCCAATTCCCTCGCTACTGCGATTTAGCCCTTGCTCCACTTGGGTGAATACCTCTTGGCTAAACTCACCATAATGCGCGTCATCTAAGCCGATCCCTGTATCAACTACGCTCAGCAGAATTTGACCATCCTCTTCCTTGTGGCATTGCAATGCAACAGATCCGCTGTGAGTAAATTTAATACCGTTGGCAAGCAGTTGCCGCGTTAATATCGCTAAGCGTTTTGGATCGCCTTTTAATACAAGAGAGGTATCGATATCTATGAGGCATTCGAGACCCTTGCTATGGGCTTTTTTCTTTTGATCATTAAAAACCGCAATTAACGCGTCGTACACAGAAAAAGAATGGCACGTCAGTGACTTATTTTCTAAGTCGACAAAATCAATGATGTCTGTCAGCAGTACCAGCAAACCATTACCGGCTTGCTCAATACCAATCACCAACTGTTTATCTTTTTCGGCTAGGTCGCGCTTTTTCAATATACCGGAAAACCCTAATACGCCGTTTAACGGGGTGCGCAGTTCATGGGTAATGACATTTAAAAAATCGGTTTTGGCGCGGTTAGCTACTTCGGCTTTTTCTTTTGCCGCCTCTAACTCCAAGGTGCGATCCAGCACCTTACCTTCTAGTGACTGATTAAACTCCTTCAAAATCATCATGGACTGACGGTTTTCGCCCAGATGCTGCGCCAACTCTAACAGGATATGCTTAACCGATACCCTAAGGATTTCTATTTCACCGGACGCGGTAATGTTATCCAATGCGGTGACGTCTTCCTCGGTAAAGGCGTTGGTCTCGATCACCTCAACCATATTCGATAAGGCTTTAATGGGTTTTGTTACCATGAATTGTGCAATGACATACAGAAACAGCAGCGCCAGTAAGCCAATCAAGATTGAAAAGCCAATGACACTCCAAACTTGCAACATAGCGGCATTCTTCACCACCGCCATATCGGTTAGAACAACTAGGCTGCCAATTTCTTCACCGTCGTAGACAAGTGGCCAAGTGACTTCATATTGCTCATCCGATGGCTGCATGTCATCACGAATCCAAACGCCCACGCCCGTACCGTCATGATCCAAAAGCCACACAGTTTGTATGGCATCATCGGCTTTAAAGGCTTTCAGTAATTTATCGGAAAGGGTTTCATTGTATTGGTATAACGCTTCAGCCAAGGCCGGCTGTAAGCTCTCCACCAGCTTATTCACATTCTCAATGCCATGCTGATTTGCTTTGGGCACGTCCACGGAAAAACGATACAGGCCATGACCCAGCTGCATCACTAAGGTGGCCACCACCATCAACAAGGCTAATCGCGCAGACAGGCCTGAAAGCTTCATGGAAGCATCCCATGACAAACACAAGCCAGAAGAAAAAAGGTATGACTAGAAGAGAACAGCAAGCCGTCCACCCTTAATGACTAAGATATGCATTAAGAGTAGACAAGGATAGCGGCTAATGCGCTATTTAAGACTAATCAGTGGTACGTTGGCGCAAGGCTTCAAACAAGCATACGCCAGCAGCCACAGAGACGTTCAATGAACTCACGTCCCCTTTCATTGGGATATGGATAAGATGGTCACATGCTTCGCGAGTTAAGCGGCGCAACCCCTTACCTTCGGCCCCCATCAAGATAGCAATGGGGCCTTTAAGATCGGTTTTATACACAGACTCGCTGGCCTCGCCTGCGGTTCCGTATAACCAAATGCCTCGCTCTTGAAGCTCCTTCAAGCAACGGGCAAGGTTCGTAACTTGATAAAACGGCACCGTCTCCGCGGCACCACACGCCACTTTACTCACGGTAGAAGTAATGCCAACGGCTTTATCTTTCGGTGCAATCACCGCATGAACACCGGCAGCATCCGCCGTACGCAAGCATGCACCTAAATTGTGAGGGTCAGTAATGCTATCGAGAATCAGTAGGAATGGAGGTTCATCCATTGCATCCAGCTGGCGCAACAGCTCATTGTCACCTTTCACCTGCGCCGCTTTCACGCGTACCGCTATGCCTTGATGGTTGCCCTCAGCTTTCTCATCTAAGAAGGCTTTTTTAACCACTTGTATTGAAATGCCCTGCTGTTTAGCTAGGCCAAATAACTCTTGTAAACGTTCGTCATCGCGGCCTTGCTGAACATACATTTCACGCACGCGCTCACTTGAGCGCTTTAAAACATTACTGACTGCGTGAATACCAAAAACAATTTCATCACTCATAACGATATCGAATCTCTACTTTTTCTTTTTAGCCGGCTTGCTCGCGGCTTTCTTTTTTGCATTGTTTAGTTTTTGGCGTTTGCTGGGTTTTTTCTTCTTTTTCGCCTCGCTTTTCGCGTCTTCCATCAGCTTTTTCTTATCGGCCTTGGCCTTGGCATAAGGGTCTTTGGAATGGGCAGCATCCGATGTGGTCAACTCTGGTTTGCGCTTACGCACTGAGCCAATGCTGCGCTTACCCTTACTTGAACGGGGTTTGCCTTTTTTTCCTGAGCCACCATCGTTGCCTGCACCGAGCATTTCAAAATCGATTTTACGATCATCAAGATCCACTCGACTCACAATCACTTCAACCGGATCGCCCATGCGGAATACACGGCCAGAGCGTTCACCACGCAGCACCATGCGCACAGGGTCAAACTGATAAAAGTCACTGGTTAAGTTGGTCACATGCACTAGGCCTTCGATGTATAGATCGTCCAACTGAACAAAAATACCGAAGTTGGTCACGGTGCTGATCACACCGTCAAAGGTTTCACCCACATGCTCACGCATGTACTCGCACTTCAAGAAGTCCATCACATCACGTGTGGCATCATCCGCGCGACGCTCGGTTAATGAGCATTGTTCACCAAACTGCAGCAGCGCCGCCATATCATATGGATAGATATCTTTTTTACTGATGACGCTGGCGCCTTTCGCACGGCGAATGGTCTTAAGCAACGCCTCGTCCTGATTATCACTGCGCACCAACTGACGAATAGCACGATGTACCATCAGATCAGGGTAACGACGGATCGGCGACGTGAAGTGGGTATAAGCGGGATACGCTAAACCAAAGTGGCCATCGTTATCCGGCTGATAAACGGCCTGACTCATCGAGCGCAGCAGCATACTTTGAATCAAGTGGGCATCAGGTCGACCTTCGATCTGACGCATCACTTGTAAAAAGTCTTTCGGGGTTGGTTTTAAACCGCCGCCTAAAGTAATGCCGCTTTCGTTTAAATATTGTTTTAAGTTTTCGAGCTTTTGCTCGCTCGGCCCTTGGTGCACACGGAACAGGCTTGGCTGTTTATGCTGTTGTAAGAAGCGAGCCGTGGCCACGTTGGCACACAACATACATTCTTCGATCACCTTATGAGCGTCGTTACGCTGCACCGGTACGATGTCTTCAATCTTACGATCTGAATTAAACACAATACGGGTTTCAACGGTTTCAAATTCAATGGCGCCACGTTCACCACGAGCCGCTTTTAACGATTTGTATAAATCGTAAAGCGTATCGAGTTGCGGAACGATATTGGCGTATTGTTCGCGCAATACTTGGCCTTCGTCGCCGTTTTTATCTTCTAAGATTTTACCCACTAGCTTGTAGGTCAAACGGGCGTGACTGTGCATCACCCCTTCGTAGAATTTATAATCGGTGATCTCGCCCGCTGCACTGATGTCCATTTCACAGACCATGCATAAACGGTCAACATGAGGGTTCAGAGAGCATAAACCGTTACTTAGTTTCTCTGGCAACATCGGCACAACGTGCTCAGGGAAATAAACAGAGTTGCCGCGTTTTTGCGCTTCAATGTCCAGTGGTGAGTTCACCGGCACATAATGGCTCACGTCAGCAATGGCGACAAATAAGCGCCAACCTTTGGTCTGTGCGTTATATTCTGCTAATACCGCATCGTCAAAGTCACGGGCATCTTCACCATCTATGGTGACAAACGGTAGCTGACGTAAGTCCATGCGGTGGAGCTTATCGGCTTCTTCTACTTCCGCATTGATTTTCGCCACTTGTTGCTCAACCGCTTCAGGGAACACAAATGGAATTTCATGGCTGCGAAGCGCAATATCGATTTCCATACCCGGTGCTAGGTGGTCACCTAACACCTCGGTAATTTTGCCCAAGGCTAATTGACGGGTATCAGGCTGATGTGTGATGTCCACCACGACAAATTGGCCGTTCTTAGCACCGTTCATTTCGGTGCCAGGGATCATGATTTCTTGAGTAACGCGACGACTATCAGGAACCACATAGGCGCTTTCGCCTTGTGTGTAAAAACGTCCCACGAGCTGATGAGTATTGCGCTGAATGACATCAACAATCACCGCTTCTTGTTTGCCGCGATTATCTGCACCGGCTAAACGCACAGATACGCGGTCGCCATCAAATACTTTGCGCATTTGCTTGGCTGAAAGGTGCAAGTCATCGCCCCCTTCGTCTTTAATGAGGAATCCGTAGCCGTCTTTATGGCCTTGAACACGGCCTTGTAAAATGGGTACCTGACTCATGGGGGTGTAAGCGCGACGGCGGTCTTCAACCAACTGACCATCACGGCACATGGCGATCAAGCGACGACGCATGGCCTCGATTTGATCTTCACCTTCCACATGGAGATGCTCCACCAACTGCATATGCGTTAGCGGTAGAGGGTGATGTTCTAGAGTTTCAAGGATGAGTTCACGACTGGCCACTGGGTTGTCGTATTTATCCGCTTCGCGTTTGGCAAATGGATCGGCGAGTTTTTTAGAGGTTGTTTCTGGTTTGTTTTTTTTCATAGGCGGGGATTATACACGCTCAGAGTCATATCGGTTGATTTTTTAAGCTCTCAATATGACAAGCTTAGCGTGAGAATCAAGGGCTAGGCGTGAATAAGAGGCTATCTGAGGCCCATAAGCAGGCAAAACCATTCAACCTGATTGCTTTTCTCTGGCACTAACAAACCGTGCTTAGATTTGCTCATCGAGTTTTTTACGCAGCTGGTGCCCTTGGCGTTGAACCACATGCTGAATCAGCACTTCTTGAAAGGCATGATGCATTTCATCAAAGTCTAACCGCACAATGTGTGATTCTTCAGATTGAGAGGGGTAGTCCGGATTTGGGTCCACACCGGCCACATGGGCTTTGCTGCGCACCAGTTCATGATTGGGCTGCAAGTAGATATTGACCATCAACTGCTGGTTAATGGGTAACGCCTCACCCCAGGTAAACGCCACGCCGCAGGCACTTAAATTAGCTTTTCGCAGAACCGGAGCATCTTCCACCACGGTTTCATTGGCATGCAATAAGTTGATTTTTTGATTCATTAAATCCAGTAAAGGAGCAAGCTTTGGATACTGGGCACGCACGTCCACCATGGCTTGGCGAATCTGTACCTCTAAGCTTACGTGAAACTCTTGCTGCATTTCGTTGATCTCAGCAAGATCATCACTGTCTTCACCACCATAGTCCTCATCTAGACTATGAAAGCTAATAGCCACTTCATCGTCTATTCGAAAAAAACGGCGGCGCTCCTCACTCATACTGCGATCTCCATTAAAATATCTCGTCAGGGTCTAACCCAAAATCTTCAGGACTGGCGTTTAACTGATCACCAAAGCCGCTGTTTTGTGCATCCAGCTCTGGTTCATCATCATTATCTTTTGGCCCACTTTTGACAATAATAATTTCCACCCGACGATTTTTTTCTCGGTTTTCAGCGGTTCGGTTATCCACCAGCGGGCGCACACTGCCATGGCCCACCACCATGAAACGTTTTTCATCCATCTCGGGGGCGATAAATAGGTACTGCGCCACGGATGCCGCACGAGCGGCACTGAGTTCCCAGTTAGAGGCATAGCGCCCGCCACCGCCTAACGGGGTGTTATCGGTGTGCCCTTCAACACTGATGCGACCCGGCACTTCCACGAGTACTTCGCGTATCTTGTCTAGCACGGGCAAGAAGGCATCTTCCACAAAGGCACTGCCGCCTTTGAACGAGCTGTTTTCGGTAATGCGTATGATGATTTTGCTGCCTTGGGTTTCCAGTTCCACCTGACCTTTGGAGATTTCTCGTTCTAATTCACTGGCCATTTCTAAAGCGGCATCTTCCACCTGTTCTTGGGTCACCGTTTCTTTGGGCACGACGATTTCACGTGTTTGTTTACCGCTATCCCCCTGTGCCTCGGTTTGCGCGGTAATGGCATCTTGGCAAAGTACCTCTAAGCTACTTTCCGTGATATCCGATGTGGACTGGCGAATTTCATTAATGGGCGTTGGCTCAGGAATCGACGGGCTAAAATGCTTGGCAATGACACTGGTGCCCTTTGGTGGGTCATCTGCGTTAATGGAGGTTTGCACACCAAACGCCATACGAAGCTCCCCTGCCAATCGTTTAAACTTCAGCGCATCCATTTCTGCAAAGGATAAAAGCAGCACGAAGAAGCACATAAGCAAAGACATTAAATCTGCAAATGTGGCTAACCAACTGGGGGGACAGACGGGACAATCGGGACAATCCGGAGCGTCATCTTCATCAGCCATGAATCTGCTCCTTTATTCTTCCGTGAATAAATGGTGACGATTATTCATCCTCACCTCGTTTTGACTCAGGTAAATACGTACGCAATAGGGATTCAATCACACGAGGGTTTTGCCCTGCCTGAATCGCCAATAAGGCGTCTATCACCATGCTTTGCAAACGGCCTTCCTCGTCCGCGCGCAATGAGCATTTATCCGCCACCGGCAAACAGAACATGTTGGCCATCATGGCGCCATATAAGGTGGTTAACAGTGCAACGGCCATGGCCGGACCGATGGATTTGGGGTCATCCATGTTGGCGAGCATGGCAACCAAGCCGATCAGCGTACCAATCATGCCCATGGCGGGGGCCACATCACCGAGCTGGGAAAATATCTGGGTTCCAATTTTATGACGGTCCACGCTTAAGCGGACATCTTTGCCCAATAAGCTTTGCACCACATCCGGGTCATGACCATCCACCAGCAACTGAATGCCTTTGGCTAAAAAGTCATAGCTGACTTCTTTGCCTTCAAGGGCTAACAGGCCATTTTTACGGGCTTCACCTGCTAGCTCCACAATCTCTTCGATCATGGCATCAGGCTTGGGAAGTTTAAAACTGAAGGCTTTACCGGCGATTTTCCCCGCAGCAAGAAACTGGCCTAATTCAAACTTCATTAATACGGCGAAAATAGCGCCGCCCACTACGATTAACAAAGAAGGGACATTCACAAACATGGCGGGATCGCCGCCTAGGACCATCGCAAAGATTACGATGACCCACGCCCCAATTAAACCTACAATCGTCGCTAAATCCACTCTATCACCCTGACTTCCATAATAATTTGGGCATCACTTAATATGAGTCTAGACAGAGTATTTCAGTTTGCACGACCATATAGGCTACAATTGCGCCAAATCATTGAATGGCCACTGGCTACTTTCATAAGGGAATCACATGGCTGACCAACAAGCACCGATGGACTTTGAAAAATCATTGTCCGAATTAGAATCCTTAGTCGAAAAACTAGAAAACAGTGAATTCACACTGGAGCAATCACTGCAAGCCTTTGAACAAGGGGTTAAACTCACTCGCCAGTGCCAACAAGCACTGAGCCAAGCGGAGCAAAAAGTGCAGCTGTTAATTGACGAAAACGGCCAAAGCACCGCACTCCCGTTTGAAGGTGACGCCCAGTAATGGATTTCAGCCAATTTCAATCCATGGCGTTATCACGTTTTAATGCCGCCCTTAACGACCCTAAAATTCTGCCTAATGCCGACGCCGCTCGCCTGCTAGACGCCATGAAGTACAGTTTACTGAACGGCGGCAAACGTATTCGTCCGTTATTGGTTTATGCCAGCGCCCAAGCGTGCTCAGCCAATCTTAATCATGGGGATTACGCGGCCTTGGCCATTGAAATGGTTCATGCCTATTCTTTGGTGCACGACGACTTACCCGCCATGGACGACGATGATCTTCGCCGTGGTCAGCCCACCTGCCATATTGCATTCGATGAAGCGTGCGCCATTTTGGCGGGCGATGCCTTACAAAGCGAAGCGTTCAGTTTATTAAGCGGCCCCATTGATGGCTTACTGCCCGCACAGCAACTGAACATGGTCAATACGCTCGCCCTCGCCAGTGGCGTTTACGGCATGGCTGGTGGTCAAAGTTTGGATTTAGAAGCCGTGAATCAAAGGGTGGACCTTGCCTACCTTGAGAACATGCATAACCATAAAACCGGCGCGTTAATTAAAGCCAGTGTGCTATTGGGTGCCCAATGCCAAGCCAGCTTGGACCCGCACACAAAAGCATTATTGAGCCAGTATGCTGATGCCATTGGTCTAGCGTTCCAGGTACAAGACGATATCTTAGATGTCACCAGTGATACGCAAACCTTAGGGAAAACCCAGGGTGCCGATGCGGCACTAAATAAGCCCACCTATGTGTCACTTTTAGGGCTTGAAGGGGCTAAGCAAAAAGCCACTCAACTGCATCAAACCGCATTACAGGCCCTCGAGCCACTGGGTGAAAACGCACTGACACTGCGTCAAATTGCTGATTACATCATTAAGCGGGTCAATTAAGGCCCGCCTGCTTCGTTACTTTTTACCTCATTAACGGGTAGAATAGTGCCCCTTAAATATCACGTTTACACTGGGTAACAGATGTTCCAGGAAATCCCTAACAGCCGTCCAAGCACACCATTATTGGACAGCGTTGATCTTCCCAACCAATTACGCGAACTGGCTCCTAACCAGTTGCCTCAGCTCGCCCGTGAATTACGTGAGTTTTTATTGTTTAGCGTGGGTCAAAGTGGCGGTCATTTTGGCGCAGGTTTAGGCGTAGTTGAGCTGACCATTGCGCTGCATTATGTCTATAACACTCCTGAGGATACTTTGCTTTGGGATGTGGGCCATCAGGCCTATCCGCATAAGATTCTGACGGGTCGTCGTGAGCAGCTACCTTCGATTCGCCAAAAAGATGGGTTATCGCCGTTCCCTAAACGCAGCGAAAGTGAATACGACAGTTTTGGTGTGGGCCACTCATCAACGTCCATCAGCGCTGCGCTGGGCATGGCCATCGCGGCTGAGAAAACCGGCAGCAATAAAAAAGTCGCCGCCATTATTGGTGATGGTGCCATGACGGCAGGCCAAGCGTTTGAGGCTTTGAATCATGCCGGTCATACCGACACCGACATGCTGGTGATCCTAAACGACAACGACATGTCCATTAGCGAGAACGTGGGCGGCCTGAATAAATATTTAGCCAAACTGCTCAGCTCAAAAACCTACAACTCCATGCGTGAAGGCTCCCGTAAAGTGTTGAGCACCATCCCACACGTGTGGGAGTTAGCCAGCAAAACCGAAGAGCACGTAAAAGGCTTTTTCACACCGGGGATCTTCTTTGAAGAGCTGGGGTTTAATTATATCGGCCCAGTGGATGGTCACGACCTTGAAGCCCTTGTGCGCACGCTACGCAACATGCGTGATTTAAAAGGCCCGCAGTTTCTCCACATCGTGACAAAAAAAGGCAAAGGCTTTGAGCCCGCTGAGTCTGACCCAATCAAATACCATGCACTGTCACCGGTTAATGCCAGCAGCAAGAAAGTGAAAACCTTCAGTAATATTTTTGGCAAGTGGGCCTGCGATACGGCAACACTGGATCCGAAATTCATCGCCATCACACCGGCTATGCGTGAAGGCAGTGACCTAGTTAAATTCTCTGAGAAATTTCCAGAGCGCTATTTTGATGTGGCCATTGCCGAGCAGCATGCGGTGACATTAGCTGCGGGTATGGCGTGCGAAGGCACTAAACCGGTTGTGGCAATTTATAGCACTTTTTTACAACGGGCCTATGACCAGTTAATTCATGACGTCGCATTGCAAAACCTAGATGTGACATTTGCAGTGGACCGCGCCGGCGTTGTAGGGGCTGACGGCCCAACTCACGCAGGGGCCTATGATATTAGCTTTATGCGCTGCATCCCGAACATGGTCATTGCGTGCCCAAGTGATGAAACCGAATGCCGTTTGCTGTTAAACACGGCCTATGAGTTTAATGGTCCAGCCGCTGTGCGTTATCCCCGTGGCAATGCCAGCGAAGTCGATGTCACCGTGACCAATGAAACCTTAGCGGTTGGCAAAGGCCATATCATTACGCAAGGCAACGACATCGCGTTACTGTGTTTTGGCCCGTTATTAAAAGAAGCCAAGCAAGCCGCCGAACAATTTGCACAAACGCACGGGAAAACCCTAACACTGGTGGATATGCGCTTTGTGAAACCGCTTGATGAAGCCTTACTGATTACATTAAGCGAGACTCATCAACACATTGTGACGCTAGAAGATAATGCCATCATGGGCGGCGCGGGTTCAGCCGTCACTGAGTTTTATGCTCGGCATGATATTCAGCGAAACATGACGATCTTAGGCATTCCTGATGCCTATATTGAGCACGGCTCACAACAACAGCAATGGCATGAAATGGGACTAGATGCCCAAGGCATTTTAGATACACTTAACACCCTAAAATAAAATAAGACAACAAGCAGCCACAAGGCTGCTTTTTTAATCCTTTTCATGTAAGTGAACGCCATGTCCACGACAGAATGCAAACACATCCACCAATTCACCCAACACAATCGTCGTGGTGAAAAACGTACCTTATATGTCCTCATTCTGACCGCCGTCACCATGGTGGTGGAAATTATTGCAGGGACAGTTTATGGCTCCATGGCCCTGCTTGCAGACGGTTGGCACATGGGCACCCATGTGGCGGCATTTTGCTTAACCTTGTTCGCCTATCATTACGCACGTAAACATCAAAATAACCCCAACTTTAGTTTTGGTACCGGCAAGGTGAATGTCTTAGGTGGCTACACCAGTGCCATCGCCTTAGGCGTCGTGGCCTTTATTATGGTGATAGAGTCTTCACAGCGACTCTTTTCTCCCCATGACATTGCATTTGATCAAGCGATTATTGTGGCCGTATTAGGTTTGGTGATTAATTTAATCAGCGCCGTTTTATTAGGCCATGATCATAGCCACGATCATAATCATGACCACCATACGGATGATCCCCACTCTCACGACCATCCTCACGCACATCAAGATGTCAACTTACGTGCGGCCTACATGCATGTATTAGCCGATGCCTTAACTTCGGTACTCGCCATTGCTGCGCTCATTGCGGGTAAATATTTTGGCTGGCATATTCTTGACCCCATAATGGGGATTGTCGGTGCCATCATTATTACGCGTTGGTCATTAGGTTTAATGAAGCAAACGGCCCCTGTATTATTAGACAATAATATTGAATCCACACAACGCCAAAAAATTCGCCAAACCATTGAACAAGATGGCCCACACACCATCAGCGACTTACACGTGTGGAAAGTCAGTACCGACGATTATGCCGCGATGATGACCATTGAATCTGGCTTAGAGGCAAGCAGTGACTATTTTAAAAATCTGCTCAAAGACTTTAAGGTCTTGAATCATTTAACCATTGAGGTTCGCCCGCTTAACAAGGAAGGATAATCATGAAAAATGCCATACTTTTTTTGATCGGTTGGATATTTTGCCTATCCGCACAAGCGAACCAAGCAGAGATACAACACCTTATGGCCTTTGTGCAGCAAACCGCTTGTGAGTACGAACGCAATGGCACTCGCCACAGCGGTAAAGACGCATTAGAGCACATTCAAAAGAAATACGATTACTACGAAGACGACATTCAAACCACTGAAGACTTTATCCGTTTAAGTGCCACAAAAAGCACCATGAGCGGAAAAGAATATTGGGTGCACTGCCCCAATAAAAAAGCCATCACCTCACAGCAATGGCTTTTAGACGAACTCAATAGACTGCGTCAGTCTTACCAATAAACTATTCGCTGATGACCAGCTCGCCATTGTCTTGTTGGATTTTAAGCTGGCCTAAAAAACTCATCCCCAGTAATGGGATATCAGGGTGGGCCCCTTCAATCACGCTCACTGGCACGTTATAGCGGGTGATGCCCGCAAGCTTCATTTCATTTACGCGCACTAAAAAACTGTTCACGATGCCTCCGGCGGTGGCACTGCGCATGCGCTGGCCATTGGCGTAAGCGATGCCCAAACGACGGGCCGTATTACCACTCAAGGCCACATTGGTGGCGCCCGTATCCACCAGCATTCGAATACTGCGTCCATTCACAGAGACCTGAGTAAAATAATGGCCACTGAAATCCTGCTGTAAGCGCACGGCTTCTTTTTGCGCCACGGCATAACCGGAGGCCAATGATGCGCCTAACATCAAGGTTTGACGGTTACCGTTAATCTCAATGACACATTGCTCACTGTCCGCACGAATCAGGGTGATGCCTTGTTTCTCCTGCCCCGCTTTAATCACTAAGCGTTGGCCGTCTTTCTCTAGAATCGCCATGCCCGGCATCAGCCCCACCGCTTGAATATTGGCCTGAGATAAAAAAGTGAGCAGTAATAGGCTTGCACCTATGAATATTTGAAGAACTCTCACGTATACTGTCCCTATTGTTACTTGAGGTGCGTTATGGTTTGGATCGTTTTACTGGTCATAGTAGTGGCTCTCATTTTCTTGCCCCAGTTTTGGGTGCGAAGAGTCTTAAAGAAACACAGTAATGAGCGCTCGGATTTCCCAGGCACAGGTGGTGAGTTTGCCCGCCACTTAATTAAACAGCAAGGCTTAAAGGTCAAACTTGAGACCACCGAACAAGGTGATCATTATGACCCAAGCTCGCGCACCGTGCGTTTAAGCAGTGAAAATTTTAACGGTAAATCCCTCACCGCCGTGGCCACGGCGGCCCATGAAGTGGGTCATGCCATTCAGCACCAGCAAGGCATGGCTTTGCTGTTACTGCGCAGCCCGTTGGCGAAATTTGCATTTTATGTGGAGAAGATCGCACAAGTGGCGCTGATCAGCACCCCTGTGTTTTTAAGCTTTTTGCCTGGGGTTGGTCGCCTGTCGTTAATCGTCGCCATCGCTGGCATGCTCGCCAGCACACTCGTGCATTTTGTCACGCTACCGGTGGAAATTAACGCCAGCTTTTCTAAGGCCTTGCCCATTCTTAAAAACGGTCATTACTTAAAAGAAAGAGACTATCAAGATGCACGTAAGATTTTGCTGGCTTGTGCACTGACGTATGTCTCTGCCGCGTTAGCGAGCCTGCTTAACATATGGCGCTGGCTCAGGTTCCTGCGTCGTTAACGCCACAACTTATAGCAAGGCAATTAACCACACACTCAGCTGTAAACATAGCCAAGCAGCCACAGCGGCGGCAACGTCATCAATCATGATGCCAAAGCCGCCATCCACATGCTGATCAAACCACTTGATGGGCCAAGGCTTAGCAATATCAAACAAACGAAACAGCGCAAAGCCCCATAGCATCCACAGCAGCCCTTCTGGCACTAAGAATAGAGTTATCCACATGCCCAGCCACTCATCGATCACAATGCCGCCGTGGTCGTGTACGTTTAAGTCTTTTGAGGTTTGATGGCACACATAAGTACCAATCACCATGGTGGCCAGTAACACCAGCGCATAACTCAACACACTTAAGTCTTGTAGCAAAAACCAATAAATAGGCAACGCAGCAATGGTGCCCATGGTGCCTGGGGCTTTTGGCGATAAGCCGCTGCCTAAACCAAAGGCCAGCATATGGATGGGGTTTTTATAATTCGGTTTGGGCAATGCAGACATAATAATCACATGTTCTTGGTAATGGGCCATTATACCCAGCACATAGCAAATGTCTGTATCAGGCCAATTAGCAGGGTTTAAGGTACAATGGCTTTTATTTAACGATGTCCCGTATGAAACGTCTTCTTGTTATTGGTTATGTCTGGCCCGAGCCAAAATCATCCGCTGCGGGCAGTCGCATGTTGCAACTGATTGAATGCTTTCAACAGGCGGGTTTTGCGGTGACCTATGCCTCCCCTGCTGCACCGAGCGAACATGCTATCAATTATGCGGCCTTTAATATCACACCGGCGACCATCGAATTAAACAACTCAAGTTTTGATGAATTTGTCAGCACATTACAGCCGGATGCCGTCATGTTTGATCGCTTTATGATGGAAGAACAATTTGGCTGGCGTGTCGAAAAACATTGCCCACAAGCCCTGCGCATTTTAGACAGTGAAGACCTGCACTGCTTACGCTTTGCTCGCCAAACTTTAGCCAAAAATAACAGTCAAGTTATTAAAGACATCCCTGCTTCTGCGTTATTTAGCGAACACGCCAAACGTGAAATCGCTGCGATTTACCGCTGCGATTTAACCCTCACCATCAGCCAACATGAAATGGATTTACTGCAAAACACATTTAATGTGCCCGCCAGTATTTTGCAGTATGTGCCGTTTATGCTGAAAGACATCAAGGTCAATACAAAGTTAAGTTTTAATGAGCGCCAACACTTTGTCTCCATCGGTAATTTTCGCCACGAACCTAACTGGGATGCGGTACTGCAACTTAAACAACATATTTGGCCACTTATTCGCAAGCAACTGCCCCAAGCACAGCTGCATGTATTTGGCGCGTATCCACCGAAAAAAGCCACACAACTGCATAACGAAAAACAAGGTTTTTTAGTAAAAGGTTGGTGCGAGGATGCATTTAAAGAACTCAGTCAGGCACGGGTTTTATTAGCACCATTAAGATTCGGCGCAGGCTTAAAAGGCAAGATGTTAGATGCTGCACAATGCGGTTTACCAGCGGTCACCACATCCGTAGGAGCAGAAGGTTTATATGCAAACCAAACACACATCACGGCGCTCATTAGTGATGACGCTGAGGACTTCGCTCAACATGCGGTGAACCTTTACAGCCAAGAGCAAAACTGGCTGGCCTTACAAAATAACTGCGCCGAATTTTTACAACAAGGCTTTGCTTGGGAGACTTTTAGCACCCTATTAATTGCGCGTTTACACGAAATTGAAAACAATTTAGACGTACATCGACTTAATAACTTTACTGGTGGCATGTTACGTCACCACACCATGAAATCCACACAATATATGGCCCAGTGGATTGAAGCAAAGAACAAATAAGTTTATGAGACGCTAATACCTGAGGGTTTTCGGTGAAGGGATAACACGGCGAATGAATACTCTGAGCGTTACTGGCGATATCCTAGCGCGACGTTTCTATTTTTTAGCGAGGAGTTTATATCTTATAAATGACAAGTTAAAAAAATAGAAACAACAATGCTAGGGTGAGTAAAGTAGCTCAGCTCAGAGGTGTCCAACCTTCACCAGAATAACCGTATCCTCTTCAACAAAGGGATGGTGCTCACTTAAGTGCGGACTGCGAATCCAGGTCCCTTTTGGGTAACTGCCATGTTGGTCTTTAAACTCGCCGCTTAACACCAAAATCTCTTCACCGCCCCAGTGCTTATGAGGCACAAAACGCTCCCCTTTTGGCCAAAATACCAGCGCGGTGTTGCGCCCTTCAAATTGGTGCAAAGGCATCACTTTAAGATTGCCCTGACCTGGCTGCCAGGGTGTGGTTTGGGTGTTGATCACCACCTGCTCAAGGTCTTGCTCATCAAACTGGTTGAGCTTCACAAAAATCTTACAGCCCTCTTTACTAAACGGCGCATGGGATGAACCCGGCGGATTGCGCAGGTACGAGCCCGCCGGATAGTCACCATTTTCATCGCTGAACACGCCTTCTAACACAAAGATCTCTTCACCTAGGGGATGAAGGTGGGTTTTAAAAGAAGAGCCGGGGGCATATTCGACAATGCTGCTCACATGGCCGCTCTCAGCCGCTTCTCGCTCTAAGGGGATGCGTCGAACGCCTGGTGCAGGGGAGTCTTGCCAAGCTTGCTTCGCCGTTTCAATGACAACAACCTGAGTAAAGTCTAAGTTAAAATTTTCAACCATCACAACCGGCTCTTTGCTTTTTAAGCAGCTAATTCAATATGACGTATTGTGACACAGCACGCGAGCTAAGCTAGATAGGGTTTTGGAATAATGCGTTCTAAGGGGCAGACAAAAAAAACCCGCCAAGGGCGGGTTAGATTAAAGCGTTATAAACCTTAGATGACGTTACAAATCTTAAACATGCAGACAAAGTCTTTGGATGGCATGATGCGTTTATGTACCGCATAGGTCGGCTCTTCTTCGCCGCGAAAGCGAGACTTAGTAAAGTCGATGCCTTTAAAGTTATACAAGAAGTTAAGGTGCTTAGCCGTGAATTCAAGCATCCAGCGCAACACCTTGGATTCAGTGGCTTTAGGTGGATAATCCAGCGCCAAAGGAGACAAACCTAAGAAAATATAAGGTACACCCTCTTCTTTGAATTTCTCCATGGCTTGCACCATGAGCATGTAAAAAATCCCTTGAGGGAACTTTTCAGATGCACGGCTGATATTCGGCACATAGCCCACAACCTGGCCGTTGTCATAGATAGGATCAAAGAAAATGAAGCCGATCATGTCATCACCTTGGTAAGCAAAAAAGCGACGCGTGCCTTCTTTATAATCCATCTCCATTGGGCGAATTAAAAAAACAATTTCACGTCCCTTACACTTTCGGGTTTTTAGCCAAGAATCAGACAAGTTGCGATATGACAGATCACCATAGCTCTCTTTGACCGTCACGCCTTCTTTTTTAGCATGATTCACCGCGGTACGAATCACCTGTTTCTTCTTACCTGACATGGTCCAAGTATTTAAATCAATCAGGGTTTCTTTACCAAACTGAGTCGCATAAAACCCGGTCACGTCATGAATCAGTTCGGCCACATCCTTTGTTACCTGAATAAATACAGGGTTTGAATATTTTTTACAAAAAGCACGAATCAAGGTCTCACGATCTTCTGGTGCGCAAATAGGGTTGCCCAAGCACACAACCGAGCCCCATTGCTTGCGATAGGCAATGTAACCCACACCTTCAATATCAAAATAACGCATTAAAGGCTGTAATGCCGAGAACGCCATAGAGTGTCGACCAAATCGCTTTAGGTATTCAACACGCTCAGAAAATGTAAACAACCCGCCGCCATGTGCAACTTCATGGTCTTGGGCTAATCCTGTAACTTGGAATTCGGCTTTATTCATCGTGAGACCTCTATTTTTATTATGTGCAAAAACCGCGAGCTAACTTACGCCACGTCTTTTTGCTGAGGTTTAGCAACTTGTTTACGGGATGCCTTCATGGACCATAATGAAGGAATCAATAACACATTGAACGACTGTTTTTTCTCAATCGAGAAACCCATGTTTTCAAGGTGCTGTGGGTAGTTATAAATTTTGTGAAATGCATTTTTGGCAAAAATAGTAAAAATACCCACTGCGATATACCAGTATGCATTTTGAAAGGCTTTTGTTAACACGTTACCGGTTGGGTAATGAAAATCACCAATCACAAAGTGGCCATCGGCTTTTACCAAGGTCCCTAAGTGCTGCATAACCGTTACCATGAAATCTTCAGGGAACACATTTAAAAAGAAATTGGCTACAACTTGGTCGTACTCGCCCACTTCATCAAACGCTAAGATGTCACTGTGAACCAAACGAATAGGGTGTTTAAATTGTTTGCCTTGTAAATTTTTCTCTACGTTTTTCAGCATGGTGGCAGAAAGATCCACAACGGTCACTTGTGCCCCTTTTTCAGCGGCATCAATGGCGTCACGGCCATGCCCCACACCGGCAAATAATATTTTGTCATCGGCTTTAAGGTCCATGTTCATGGCTGTTTTGCATTTATGAATCTGGCGGCCACTGTAAATGGTGCTTAAGAAATCGTATACAGGTCCGATAATTTTGTACTTGTCTGCCATGATCTGGCTCCCGTGGATATTATTATTGTTCGGGTTTGCAAGTCTGTCTGAGTCAGGCGATTTGATTGTGTTGAAAGTGCGCTGATAATTTTTATTTTTGTTTCAGACAGTCATTCAGGTTGAGCACCTTAACATGCGCGTTTTCTGGCTTCCAAGGCTTTTGTAACGGTTTGTTAACTTATTTAACGTACAGAAGTACCAGATGTTTTTTTCTTAATAAAATCAAACATTTATGATTGTTAGACAGTCACACATCAGGGCATTTTGGCAGGTGAAATATGGCCACAAAGTTACATACGCAAGGAACAGCCTGACTCTTTATATCTAGACGTAATAAGACAAATGGTTCTCTTAGCGCCATATTGAACAATGAGATGGCGCCAAAGATGAGCACAAATGCAAAAAAACATAACGGGCTGTGACCAAGCATAAGTCAAAAAAGGTCACGCAACTTAGAGGGTTAGCCCTTTATTGATGCAATTGTGTTCAATCAAGAAAAAAGTTTCCCCGTTGCCAAATTTATTCTTTTCACGATGGTGTCATTTGTTATTCTGCTAAGGACTCTCTTAAAAGGTTTCCCCCATGCAAGATATTGTAAATGCCATTAATGGCGTGATTTGGAGCCCCGCGCTCATCTACCTGTGCTTAGCCGCGGGTTTATTTTTTTCCATCATGACGCGCTTTATGCAAGTGCGACACATCAGAGAAATGTGGCGTTTATTGTTCACACCCAATGCCAGTAGCAAAGGTATCTCATCCTTTCAGGCTTTAGCCATTTCATTATCAGGTCGCGTGGGTACCGGTAATATTGCAGGTGTGGCCGCAGCAATTGGCTTTGGTGGCCCTGGTGCGGTTTTCTGGATGTGGATGGTGGCTTTCCTAGGTGCCGCAACCGCTTATGTTGAATCAACCTTGGCGCAAATTTACAAAGAAGAAGATGGCGATCAGTTCCGTGGTGGTCCAGCGTATTACTTTGAAAAAGCCATGGGCCAAAAATGGTTTGCCATGGTGTTTGCTGTTGCCACGATCATAGCGTGTGGTTTATTAATGCCTGGTATTCAATCCAATAGTATTGGTAATGCCATTGTTACTGCGTTTGGTTCGGGTGAGATGGTTAACACCGGTATTGGCGTGATCAGTTCAGCTAAAATCGCAACCGGCACGCTGATTTGTATTGCATTGGCCTTCATTATTTTTGGTGGTGTAAAACGTATTGCGATGGTCGCTCAAGTCATCGTACCGTTTATGGCTTTGGCTTATATTGTTGTGGCTTTGGTCATTGTGGGTCTAAACATCGACCAGCTTCCTGGGATCATCGGTATGATTGTAGGGGATGCCTTTACACCTATGGCAGGCGTGGGTGCGGCCATTGGCTGGGGTGTTAAACGTGGCGTGTACTCAAACGAAGCAGGACAAGGTACTGGCCCGCACGCAGCCGCAGCATCTAACGTGTCCCACCCAGCACAACAAGGCTTGGTTCAAGCATTCTCAATTTATGTGGATACCTTGTTTGTTTGCTCCGCTACGGCATTTATGATTTTAATTACAGGCGCATACAATGTGCATGGCCCAATGGATGGCTTCTTAATTCAAAACCTAAGTGCTGATATTGCGGCTAACAGCCCTGCCTTTACGCAACTGGCCATTGAAAGCACCCTACCGGGTTTAGGGAAGCCGTTTATTGCCTTTGCTCTGTTCTTCTTCTCATTCACCACAATTTTGGCTTACTACTACATTGCTGAAACCAATGTGAGTTACATCCGACGCACCTTTAAAGTGCCGGGCATGATGGGTATTTTAAAAATTGGCCTATTAGCCTCTGTTTTCTACGGTACGGTTAAAGCGGCCGATCTTGCATGGGGCTTAGGTGACATTGGTGTGGGCTTGATGGCTTGGCTGAACATCTTGGGTATTCTGGTGATCTTCTTCATGGCGAAACCGGCCATGAAAGCACTTAAAGACTATGAAGCTCAAAAGAAAGACAATGTTGAAGACTACACCTTTGACCCTGAAAAGTTAGGCATCAAAAAAGCCGACTACTGGGTTAAACGATTAGCAAAAATGAAAAAGTAAACCATATAAAAAGGAGAGCCTAGCTCTCCTTTTTTGTGTCCGAACTTTAAAGATCCAATGCTTTGACAAACCCGTATTAGTTAACACTTTACTCTGGCTTAGGGCTGATCATGCGTTTAATTTTATTGCTCATCGCAAGCTTAATGCTTACCAGCTGCTCCTCTCAATTTGCTTACCGCCACCTAGATTGGTTAATCCTCTGGTACAGCGGTGATTATCTGGATTTAAGCCGCCAGCAAGAGGGCATATTCGCAGACGAGGTCTCGAATCTACTCAACTGGCATAGCGAGTCTGAGCTGCCCAAATATCGACTTCAATTAAAAGCCATTCAAGACGACTTAAATGCTCTCCCCCTTTCAAGCACACTAATAGCCGAACACATCGCGCAAATTCGTGGGCACTGGCAGCGTACTCGCCAACAAATAAGTGAACAACTTGCGCCATTAACGGTGCAATTAAGTAGTAACCAGATCGAATATTTATTTCGCCAGTTAGAGGCGCGCAATCAAGAGCGATTATCAGAGCATAGCCAACTGAGTCCATCAGAAATAAAAGACGACGCCATTGAACGCCTAGAGGAAACCTTAATCGACTGGCTCGGCTCGATCGATAGAATGCAGTCGCAATTAATGTATGAGTTTATTGATAAGCGCTACGACACCACGGTTGATCGCGTCGCTTACTTAAGAGCGTATCAAAGTCAGCTGAAAATGGCCCTATCTGCATCCGTTGAAGTAGACAAACTACAAATACTGCTCAATAACCCAGATGCGTATAAGTCACCGGATTATCTTAGTAAACAGGCCAATAACCTACAACACACCGTGGAATTTATCCGTGATCTCAGCGTGCAACTTCAGCCAAAACAAGTGCGTCATGTACAAAATAAATTACAGGATTACATCAACACAATTGACGGCATCATAAAATCTAGGCAATAAAAAAGGCGATCTAATCGCCTTTTTTATTGGTTATTTACGATTAACGTAAAAACAACTTATACGCTGGATTATCGCTTTCTTCCCAGTATGGGTAAGCCACTTCATCTAGGTATTTATTGAGTTCTTTTTTATCCTTTGTAGGCACTTGTAAGCCCACCAATACGCGCCCATTAGCGGCACCATGATTGCGATAGTGGAACATAGAAATATTCCAACGCTTGCCTAGGGTTTTTAAGAACACCAACAACGCACCAGGGCGCTCTGGGAATTCAAAACGATATAGGATCTCGTTATCCATGCTATCAGGTGCATGGCCACCGACCATGTGGCGAATATGATATTTAGACACATCGTCATTGCTTAAATCCACCGCCGCGTAATCTTTGGCGGCAAGCTCATCTAATAACGTTTGCTTACCACCTTCTGGGACTTTAACCCCCACATAAATCTGCGCGGATTCAGCGCGACCATATCGGTAGTTAAACTCCGTAATGGGTCGCTTACCTAAAACGTTACAAAAGGTTTGGAAACTGCCTGGCTTTTCAGGAATGGTCACCGCCATAATCACTTCGCGGCCTTCACCCACTTCAGCCATTTCACTGACATAACGTAACCGATCAAAATTCATATTGGCGCCAGACTCAATGGCAATTAAGGTTTTGCCTTCAATGCCAGTGCGCTCAACGTATTTTTTCATGCCCGCCACACCCAGTGCACCAGCCGGTTCGGCCACACTACGAGTGTCATCGAAGATGTCTTTAATCGCCGCGCATAGCTCATCCGGGGTCACCGTGATGCATTCATCAATGTGATCTTTACACACCTGCCAAGTGTGCTTACCAATTTGGGCAACCGCTACACCGTCAGCAAAAATCCCCACATGAGGCAAGGTGACGCGGCGACCGGCTTTCATGGCCGCCGCCAAACAGGCACTCTCGGTGCTCTCGACGGCAATCACCTTGATATCAGGGCGTAAGTACTTCACATAGGCTGCAACACCAGCAGCAATACCGCCGCCGCCCACCGGTACGAAGATCGCATGGATATCCCCCGTACACTGTCGCAGCATTTCCATGGCAATGGTGCCCTGACCGGCAATCACGTCTGGATCATCATAAGGGTGGATGTACGTCATACCTTTTTCTTCCACCAGCTTTTGGCTATGAGCAAAGGCTTCATCGAAGGTATCACCGTGAAGCACGGCTTTGGCACCGCGGGCTCGAACAGAGGCCACCTTGATCTCAGGTGTGGTCAAAGGCATCACGATGGTGGCTTTAATACCCAGTTTTTGCGCCGACATGGCAACGCCCTGCGCATGGTTACCGGCGCTGGCCGTGACCACGCCTCGGGCGAGCTCTTCAGGGCTTTTTTTAGAAATGCAGTTATAAGCACCGCGGCATTTGAAGCTGTAAACCGGCTGCTCATCTTCACGCTTAATCAAAATGGTGTTGTTTAGGCGGTCACTAAGAAATTGCGCCGTCGATAGGGGTGTTTCCACCGCCACATCGTAAACATTGGCTTCTAGTATGCGTTTTATGTAGTTATCCGCCATTGGAAATCAACTTACCTATCTTAAAAATGAATATTGTAACCATTTTGCCTTGTGCTTCGATATAATCACACCTAAATTTCATGTTTCTCAAGACGAGCGCTGCCTCTTATGTGCTTGGCCTGATTGATTTTTAGCAAATAACACGCTTCGTTCCATTTGTGCGAACGAGCATTAGGGTAAACATTATGAACCAAGATCAGCTTAAGCAAGCCGTTGGCCAAGCGGCTGTGGATTATATCCAACCCCACCTAGAAGAAAAAAGCATTATCGGTGTGGGCACAGGTTCTACTGCTAATTGCTTCATCGACGCCTTGGCGAAGATCAAGGATCAGTTCGACGGCGCCGTGGCCAGCTCTGAAGCCACCGCTCAACGTTTAAAAGACCATGGCATCCCTGTTTATGACCTAAACAGCTCAGGCACCTTAGATTTCTATATAGATGGTGCCGATGAAATCAACGACCACCTGCAAGCCATTAAAGGTGGTGGTGCTGCATTGACTCGTGAAAAAATCGTCGCGGCTTGCAGCAAAGAGTTCATCTGTATCGCCGATGACAGCAAATTAGTGCCGATTCTTGGTACCTTTCCACTGCCCATTGAAGTGATTCCCATGGCCCGCTCTTATGTGGCCCGTGAGATCGTCGCCCTCGGTGGTGACCCTGTGTATCGCCAAGGCGTGGTAACAGACAACGGCAATGTGATTCTCGATGTGCACAACTTGCACATCCAAAGCGCAACGAAACTTGAAGAGCGCATCAACGCCATCGTGGGTGTGGTGACAAATGGTTTGTTTGCTTGCCGTCCGGCTGATGTCTTCTTGATGGGCACCCAAGAAGGGGTGCAAACGTTAAAGGCGAAAAACTAAACCGCCTCTAACGCAAGTGTACTTAGCGGCTAAATCCTTATTCGGGGTTTAGCCGTTTTTGGTTAGATGTGAATATCCAGCCCATCAAATAAGGTTTTGATCCCACCAGACCAGGCTTGGCGTAAATTTGAGAATCCTTCATGGTTATCATCAATACGCATTTGCTGTGTGACCTGTAAGCTGTCTGCTTCATAGGTAATGCAATCTAGCGGCATACCCACAGATAAATTACTGCGCAAAGTTGAGTCCATAGAAATCAGACTGCACTGCAGCGCTTGTTTCAGCGGCGTTTTAAACTCGATGATGCGATCAAGAATCGGTTTGCCGTATTTGCTTTCACCAATTTGAAAGTACGGTGTGTCCTCGCAGGCTTCAATGAAATTTCCTTGTGGATAAATATGAAAGAGCCTTGGCGTGTCGCCCTTGATTTGCCCACTGAGTAAAATATTGCAGCTAAAGTCGATCCCTTGATTTTGCCCTTCATCACGGGCAATGACATTACGAATGATGCGCCCGACGATTTCAGCGGCTTCAAATAAGGTGTGGGTATTTAATATATGCTTTTCGGCAACCTTGATTTCTTGCTCAATCATCGCCAGCACACTTTGCGTGGTGGCCAAGTTACCCGCGCTCTGAATGAAGATCACGCGGTCGTGTGGCACTTCAAAAGTATGCAGTTTTTTAAAACTGGCGATGTGATCCACCCCAGCGTTCGTGCGGGAATCTGAGGTGAGCACAAGGCCGTCGTTTAGTTTTATCGCAACACAATAGGTCATATCAGTTTCTAGGTTACTGCTGAATAGCTAATGATAGTGAAACTTTGTCGACCTTGGCTACTGCTTTCATCGTTTCATTGCCACCACCCGTGCGAACCCCTCTGACAGGACAAGCATCCAGATAGTCCAACCCTACCGCTAACTTAATGTGTTGATCAGGCGATGTTAAGCCATTGGTCACATCAAAGGTGTGCCACTGGTCATCCAACCAAACCTCAGCCCATGCATGACTGGCCACGTGTTCAATATCTGGCGTGTATAAATACCCACTAACATAGCGAGCGGGTAATCCATGATAACGACAGGCACTGAGAAACACATGGGTATGGTCTTGGCAGACGCCGCTTTTTTTCTCAAATGCATCGGCCGCGGAGTCATAGGCATTGGTACTACCAGGGGAATATGGCATGGCCTGTAACAGTGCTTCCATCATGTGTGTTAATGATGACAAAGACGCATCCGTTAAATATTCATCACTAAATGCCTTAATAGCGCCATTCGCTTGCGTGAGAGTAGTTGTGCGTAAATAAGCAAAGGGTGACAAGCGACGATCACAATCTTCCGCTTCTTTTTTTAATATTTCCACTTCACCTTTGACCCGTAAACAAATCTCATGGTGGGGTTCATCCAGTGTAAGTACATGCAAAATATTGCCATAAGCATCGGTACTTTCGCTCACATTGCCCGGCATGCTGACCTGCCATTTATGAATTTTTTGGTGGGCTGAATCCTTTGGTGTTAAACGTAAATACTGGATGCTCTGTCGAACGGCGTCTTCATATTGATAATGGGTAGTGTGTTCAATAATCAGCTTCATACTGCCTCCATGTAAGCAAAGTGGATACTGTCGGCTATGGCATTAATTCGGTTTAAAAAATCCGTTAAGTATTCATGCAGTCCGGTTTCTTCAAAAATATGATGACTATCGCCATACTTCACACGTGCATACTGCACCGCTGCTAAACGCTTTGGTACCTTGCCCACAAGCCCCTCAATGCCCGATAAAATTTCACTAATGGCCTCTAAACAAGCTCGAATCGAACGGGGCACCTCTTCTCGAAGAATAAGCAGCTGAGCCACATGCTCTGGGGTAATCTTATCGCCATAAATTTCACGATAGGCTTCGTAGGCACCTAAAGATTTTAGTACGGCGTTCCAGCGGTAGTATTCAATGGTTTCCGTTTCTTGGTCTTGGCGAACAATTTGATTTTTAACATCCAGAATACGAGCGGTATTGCCCGCACGCTCAAGAAAGGTTCCCAAACGAATGAAGCGAAAAGCATCATTGCGCAGCCCAGTACTGTAAACCGAGCCACGAAATACATGGCTGCGTTCTTTCACCCAATCAAAGAAGGCATTCACCTCCCAAATTTTTCCCTTCTTTTTAATGGCTTGCAGTTCGATCCAACTGACGTTAATGGCCTCCCATGTTTCAGAACTTATTTTACCTCTAACGGATTTTGCATTATCACGGGCATAGGTAATGCAATTATAAATACTGCTAGGGTTGCTCTCATCCAATGAAAAAAAGTGCATCACATTATGGGTATTAATTTCATCATACTTAGAGCGAAACAAATCATAATTGCCGCTGATTTTTAACTGCGCCGATAACTCTTCTTGCGCCACATTATTGTTGGGCATCATGGAAACGGTAAACGCCACGTCCATCATGCGGGCGGTATTTTCTGCGCGCTCTAAATAGCGAGCCATCCAATATAATTCACTGGCTGTGCGACTTAACATTCTTCTTCCTCCAATACCCAAGTATCTTTCGTGCCGCCACCTTGGGATGAATTCACCACTAACGAGCCT
Organism: Bermanella sp.; assembly: GCA_051277445.1. Classification (GTDB taxonomy): domain Bacteria; phylum Pseudomonadota; class Gammaproteobacteria; order Pseudomonadales; family Oceanobacteraceae; genus Bermanella. The sequence continues at coordinate 27,139 of JBNMQC010000010.1, forward strand.
TCTTTTAATGCCACTCTCGTCAAGCCTCCTGGCACCAGATGAGATTCTTTGCCTGTTAACAAAAACGGTCTTAAATCAATGTGACGCGGAGCCAGTCCACTATTTACAAACGTAGGTGAAGACGATAAAGATAGGGTCGGTTGGGAAATATAATTCGATGGGTTGTTAATTAATTGAGCTCGAAAGGCTTCAATTTCTTGCTTACTGGCCCGTGGTCCAATCAACATACCATAGCCACCTGCGCCATGGACCTCCTTGACTACCAATTCATCCAGATGCTCAAGTGTATAAGCCAAGTCCTCTGGCTTGCGGCATTGCCAGGTGGGTACATTGTTAAGAATGGGTTCTTCATTAAGATAAAATCGGATCATATCCGGCACATAAGGGTAAATGGATTTATCATCCGCCACCCCAGAGCCAATGGCATTGGCCAATACCACATTGCCATCGCGATATACCGATGCCAAACCCGCTACCCCTAGCATAGAACCGGCATTAAACGTCAAGGGGTCTAAATACTCGTCATCAATACGGCGATAGATAACGTCCACTCTCACTGGCCCATTGGTGGTTCGCATATAGATGTAACCACTTTTCACAAACAGGTCGCGACCCTCTACCAGCTCAACCCCCATTTGTTGCGCCAAAAAGGCATGTTCGAAATAAGCGCTGTTTAATCGCCCTGGGGTGAGTACCACCACGCAAGGATTTGAAATAGGCGTGCTTTCTTTTAAGGTTTTTAATAACAAGGAAGGATAGTGATCAATAGAAGCCACCGAGTGCTTTGAAAACAGCTCTGGGAAAAGTCGCATCATCATCTTGCGATTTTCAAGCATATAGGAGACACCTGATGGGGTTCTTAGGTTGTCCTCCAACACATAGTAATCGCCCTGATCGTCTTTGATTAAATCGACCCCTGCAATGTGGGTATAAATGTTGTCAGGCAAATCTACGCCCTGCATACATGGTTGGTATTGCTCGTTAGCAAAGACTTGCTCTTCGGAAATAATACCGGCATCGATGATATTTTTATCGTGATAAATATCATACAAAAAACGATTGAGCGCGGCGACGCGCTGCTTCACCCCAGCCTGAACCATGTTCCACTCGTCACTGGGTATAATACGCGGCACGGTATCAAACGGGATTAATCGTTCGGTGCCCGAGTCTTCACCATAAACATTAAAGGTGATGCCCAGTCGGTGAAATAACAAGTCCGCTTCTTGCTGCTTAAGCTGAAACTGATCACCGGACATATCCGATAACCACTGCTGGTAAGTATGGTAATGCTTACGACAATGCCCTTGTTGCGCAAACATCTCATCAAACAAACCATCGGCTGAGTATTTAAAATCCATATAACACCAAACGAATGAAATCGATCACTTATTAGTGCAACGGTTATACCAAACCTGCGCATGTGCCATGTTATGGGATGGGCCACAATATTCCTGCCCACATATGGCGCAAGCACCCTTAAAACGAACTTTTTATGGTTGATAATAATGCACTCGCCCCTTAACAGGTCACAGGATGGCAAATCCGGTGGCATTTTCTGTCATTAAAAATCTAAGGAGAGGCTGCGACTGAAATCTTTTAAAAAGACTTGAAAGGGGAATTTGTAATCTTTTGAAAAAAAACATAATCACATCTATAGATCATATTAAAGGCCTGCACTCAGTGATCATGGGGCATAGAACACAGGTCATAAATAAGTGATTTATAGTTAACTCGAATAATGATTCGAGATGGTCAAAAAACAGAGATGTCCTCAAAAAAAGGGCGCCAATTACCAGAGAAAAAAACGTGATTTTAAAGGTAAAAAAGTCCTTGTATTTTAAGAGTCAAAGCATAAAATGCGGGCAATTTAGTGCTTCCCGTTGAGGATTTATGTACGTTTAGCCCAGCGTTTTCTCTTTGTCAGAAGGCGCAGCAAGCAATCGCTTTGACCTTTTTTCATGACACAGAGATGATGGTGGTTCATTCCTCCTGCACGTCTTCATCGTCACCTTGATAGGGCAACCAAATCAAGTGACCACAAGAAGTCGACATCTTTTAAAATATCCCTGGCATACACATGTCGAGAGGGGCTATTTTTGCGGTCTAACAATCTCGGTTTCAAGCAAGCCAATAAACCTACATTCACACAAGCATTTAGTTACAAAGACATGTGTTGTGATACACAACAGTAAACGGCCTTTAGCCAACTTAAGGTGAACCCTTACTTTCAAAGAGAGACCCTATGAGCAAAGTTATGATCATTGGTGCCGGCGGTGTCGGCAATGTAGTGACACAAAAATGTGCACAACTTCCAGACGTGTTTACCGATATTATTCTGGCCAGTCGTACCGAAAGTAAATGCAAAGCCATCGCTGAAGGCGTTAAAGAAAAAACCGGAGTGAGCATTCGCACCGCTCAAGTGGATGCGGATAACGTGCCGGAACTGGCCGCGCTGTTAAAACAGGAACAGCCAAAGCTGGTGATTAACGTGGCTCTGCCTTATCAAGACTTAACCATCATGGACGCCTGTCTAGAAGCAGGCGTGCACTACATGGATACCGCCAACTACGAACCATTAGACACCGCCAAATTTGAATACAGCTGGCAGTGGGCGTATCAAGACAAATTCAAGCAAGCAGGCTTAACAGCACTACTTGGCAGCGGCTTTGATCCCGGCGCCACCAATGTATTTACCGCTTATGTGGCCAAACACTATTTTGATGAAATTCATTACCTGGACATCATTGATGTGAATGGCGGCGACCATGGCTATCCATTTGCGACCAACTTTAATCCAGAAATTAATATCCGTGAAGTGACCGCTGAATGTCGTCATTGGGAAAACGGTGAGTTTGTGACCACCCCAGCCATGAGCAAAAAGGCGCAGTTCACTTGCCCTGATAATGTGGGGGACTACAACATCTACCGCATGTATCACGAAGAATTAGAGAGCCTAACCAAGCACTTCCCTACGTTGAAGCGTGCGCAGTTCTGGATGAGCTTCTCTGACAACTACCTAAAACATTTAGAGGTGTTGGGTAACGTGGGCATGACGGGTATCGAGCCAGTTGAATTTGAAGGCCAGCAAATTGTGCCGATTCAATTCTTAGCGAAGTTGTTGCCGGACCCATCGTCATTAGGCCCTCGTACGAAAGGCAATACTTGTATCGGTACGGTGGTGCGCGGTATTAAAGATGGTAAAGAAAAAATCGTTTACTGCTACCAAATCTGTAACCACGAATCGTGCTGGGAAGAGGTGAAGTCTCAAGCCATCTCTTACACCACAGGGGTGCCCGCTATGATCGGTGCAAAAATGATGGTTGAAGAAAAATGGTTAGAGCCAGGTGTATTTAACATCGAACAGTTCAACCCAGACCCATTCATGGAAGCCATGAATCAATATGGCTTACCTTGGAAAGTCATTGAACTGGATGCCTTTGATCTAGACAAATAACCTCAAATACAACATCCGCAGGGTGGGTTAATGGTGAGCTTTACAAACCATGTAACCCATCCTACTTTTTCAAGAATATTATGGCTTTAATATTTTTGCTTATCACCTGTGAGTCCACCTGATGCAATTTACCGATTTTAGTCAACTCGATTTAAGCCAACTACCCTCTCCGTGTTTTGTGGTAGACGAGGTAGCAGTTGAACGTAATCTGCGTATTTTAAATGCTGTACAAACTCGCAGTGGCGCAAAGGTATTACACGCCCTAAAAGCATTCTCCATGTGGTCATTGGCACCACTGACAACCAAATACCTGTCAGGCACCTGCTCCAGTGGTTTGCATGAAGCGCAACTGGGCAAAGAATATTATGACGGCGAAGTGCATGTTTTCTCTGCCGCCTACACCGAAAGCGATTTTAAAAAATTACTTACCTTTGCTGATCACATTGTATTTAACACGCCCAGCCAACTGGTGAGATTTGCTGAGCTATGTGTGCAAACAAAGAAAACACGACCAGAACTGCAGTTTGGTTTGCGTATCAACCCTGAACACAGTGAAGGGGAAGTGGAAATCTATGATCCGTGCGCCGCGGGCTCTCGCCTTGGTACCACCTACGATCAACTTGTAAAAGCCCTTGAGCACGCTGAATGCCAGCAAGCCTTTAAATTAATTAGCGGCTTTCATTTCCATACGTTATGCGAGCAAGACTTCTTACCTTTGCAGCGCACACTTAAAGCGGTTGAGCAAAAATTTGGGGCTTGGCTTGTGAACCTTAAATGGCTCAACTTTGGTGGCGGCCATCACATTACGGCACCAGGCTATCAAATTGATGATCTGGTTGAATGCATTCAAGACATTCGCCAAAAGTACAATCTCGATGTGTATTTAGAACCAGGCGAAGCCGTGGCCATCGGCACTGGAGTATTAATCGCAGAGGTTTTAGACATTGGCTTTAATCAACTGCCACAAGCCATTCTGGATACGTCCGCTACCTGTCACATGCCTGACACCTTAGAGATGCCCTATCGCCCGGATATCACACACAGTGGCGAAGCCAACGAGAAAGCGCACACCTATCGCTTAGGAGGGTTAACCTGCTTGGCAGGTGATGTGATCAATGATTACAGTTTCGATGAGCCACTAAAAGTGGGCCAGCGACTTATATTTGAAGACATGGGCCATTACACCATGGTGAAAACCAGCACCTTTAATGGCACCCGCTTACCAGCACTGGCCATTTGGAATTCACAAACCGGCGCACTCAAGGTTGTACGTGAATTTAATTATGATGATTTTAAAATGCGCTTGTCTTAACCGGCCAAGCGTTAGTCTGAACAATAAAAAACCGATCCAATGGAATCGGTTTTTTATTGGCTAGCGGCTGAGCCGCTCAGTTTTCACACTTATTTATTAAAATTTAACGCTTCGCATTGGCTGCCCGTACGCTATGCAATTTTTTATAGCTGTCGATTAAGCGTAAATGCTTATCCAACCCTTCTAGCTGCATATTGGTTTGAGTTAAACCGTAAAACCTCACATCACCGGTTACCGAGCCTACGACATTATCCATTACCTCTTGACCAAACATGCGCGTGAAATTATGGATATAGTCATCTAGCTCAAGCTCTTCATCCACCACTACTTCCAGTACTGCATTCATGGCCTGATAAAACAGGCCACGTTCCACTGTGTTGTCGTTGAATTGTAAAAAGGTCTCAACCAGTTCGATGGCTTCTTCTAATTCACCAAGTGCAAGGTAGATGAGAATTTTTAACTCAAGAATCGTGAGCTGCCCCCAAACCGTGTTCTCATCAAATTCAACGCCTATCAAGGTAATGATATCGGTGTAGTTATCCAACTGACTTTCTTCTAAACGCTCAACTAGGCTCGCTAGAGCATCGTCATCCAAGGTATGCAGATTTAAAATGTCTTCACGGTAATCCAATGCCTTGTTGGTGTTATCCCAAATAAGATCATCCACCGGATACACTTCTGAATAATCTGGCACCAAAATACGACAGGCTGAACCTATGTCAGTGAACTCTGCTACATAGGCTTCTTTACCCATGGCCGCTAACATACCAAATAAGCGATCCGACTCTTCTTCATTGGTGCCAGAGAAGTCCCACTCACAAAACTCATAATCCTGCTTAGCACTAAAGAAATGCCAAGAGATTACGCCGGTTGAATCGATAAAATGTTCCACAAAGTTTTCAGGCTCAGATACCGCCATGGTATTAAAGGTGGGTTTTGGTACATCGTTAAGGCCTTCAAAACTGCGACCTTGTAACAGCTCTGTTAAACTGCGCTCAAGGGCCGCTTCAAAACTTGGGTGGGCACCAAAAGAGGCAAATACACCACCGGTTTTAGGGTTCATTAAAGTCACACACATCACCGGGAACTGGCCGCCCAATGAGGCATCTTTCACCATAATGGGGAAGCCCTGTGCTTCAAGCGCCTGAATACCTTCTACAATGCTTGGGTATTGATTAATGACCTCTTGTGGCACATCGGGTAATACAATTTCTTGTTCAATGATTTGGCGTTTTACAGCGCGTTCAAAAATTTCAGACAAGCATTGCACTTTTGCTTCATTAACATTATTGCCCGCGCTCATGCCATTGCTTAAAAATAAGTTCTCGATGAGATTTGACGGAAAATACACCATCTGCCCATCCGATTGGCGCACATAAGGGATGGAACAAATACCACGCTCACGATTCCCTGAGTTGGTATCAATTAAATGTGAGCCTCTTAGCTCCCCTTCTGGGTCATAAATGTCACGTGTATAGTCATCTAAAATACCAGCCGGCAAGGCATCATCGGCTTCAAGTTGAAACCATTTTTCATTGGGGTAATGCACAAACTCGCTGTTCGCAATATCTTGACCCAAGAACTGATCGTTATAAAAGAAGTTACAGTTTAAACGCTCAATGAATTCGCCCAGTGCTGAGCACAACGCACTTTCTTTACTCGCACCCTTACCATTGGTAAAACACATGGGAGACGCCGCATCACGGATATGCAAAGACCACACGTTTGGCACAATGTTGCGCCATGATGAAATCTCAATCTTCATGCCTAAATCCGCCAAGATACTGGTCATGTTCGCAATGGTTTTTTCAAGGGGTAAATCTTTACCAAGAATAAAGGTCTGCTCATCATCACCAAATTGCCCCATTAACATGGCTTGAGCATCAGCATCTAAACTTTTCACCGCTTCGATTTTAAATTCCGGGCCGGTTTGTACGACTTTTTTCACCGTACAACGATCAATAGATCGCAAAATACCAGTACGGTCTTTTTCTGAAATGGTATCGGGCAGCTCCACCTGAATTTGAAAAATTTGGTTATAACGATCTTCCGGGTCAACAATATTGTTTTGTGACAGCCTGATGTCATCAGTTGGAATATCACGAGCCGCACAATACACTTTGACAAAATAAGCCGCACACAGCGCAGATGACGCTAAGAAATAATCAAATGGGCCCGGCGCTGAGGCATCTCCTTTGTAGCGAATCGGTTGATCCGCGATCACCGTATAATCATCGAACTTGGCTTCAAGTCTGAGGTTATCTAGAAAATTGACTTTAATTTCCATTGCGCTGGCCACCGTAAAAAATGTGCACTGATCAGTATTAACCTTAGCCTGTATAAGGTTTTGTACTGAGCATCTGCTAATTGATTTTGAATGGCGGCGATTATCGAGGTTTTAGCGGCAATAGTCTTGGTAAGTTATGTAAATGGCGTAAATATCTGGCCAGGCATAGGCTTAGGTGACTTTCGGTGCCGCCT
>JBNMQC010000011.1:0-32187 GCA_051277445.1 Bermanella sp.
ATATCTATGCCGCAGCACTAGAAATCACGCTGAATGGCCCAAGTTTAAAATTTAATGTGGACTGTGGTGTGGCCATTGTGGGGGCTGAATTTACACTGACACTCGACAATGAAGCGGTTCCTATGAATCAAGTGATTCATGTGGGCGCTGGGCAAACGCTCACCATAGGCAAAGTTAAAGATAAGGGTGCACGCTGTTATTTAGCCGTAAAAGGCGGCGTGCATTGCCCTGATTATCTAGGCTCAAAGTCCACCTTTACTCTTGGGCAATTTGGTGGACACGTGGGCCGTGCGTTAAGAACAGGGGATGTAATTGAACTTGCCAAACAATGCACCGATGCGCGTTTAACTGAAAAAGATATTCCTCACTTTAATCACTTTTCGCAACTGGTCACACCGGATGTGGTAAAACTGCGCGTTATTTATGGCCCCCACGGCGCGCCAGACTTTTTTACCGATACCGACATCCAAGAATTTTTAAACCACACATGGGAAGTCCACTACAACTCGTCGCGCACCGGTGTGCGTTTAATTGGCCCTAAACCAAAATGGGCACGAAAAAGTGGTGGGGAAGCAGGCATGCACCCATCAAACATTCACGATAATGCCTACGCATTTGGCACCGTTGATTTCACCGGCGACATGCCTGTGATTCTTGGGCCAGACGGCCCATCTTTGGGTGGCTTTGTTTGCCCCGCAACCGTCATCAGCGCCGACCTTTGGAAATTAGGCCAATTAAAAGCAGGTAGCAAAATTCAGTTTGTGCCGGTCAGTCACGAGCAAGCGGTTAAACTTGAGCACGCGCAAAACAAAAACATTGCACAAATGAAACCGGCCCACATTGAAGCCAGCGGGTTTGAATTTAAAAACCTGCCAAGCCCAATTATTCATCAAACAAACATTGGTGATGACAACATTGTTTGTCGCCTAGCGGGAGATCACTTTTTATTAGTGGAGCTTGGCCCGCTAGAGCTGGATATTGCTCGTCGCTTTAAAGTGCATGCCCTCATGTTGTGGTTAGAACAACACAAACTGGACGGCATGAAAGAACTCACCCCAGGTATACGTTCACTGCAGATTCATTATGATTCACAAAAAATAATGCTACTTGAATTAACCCAGCTAATTGATCAAGCCTGTGAATACGTGGCCACCACTGAAAACCTTACCGTGCCATCACGCACCGTGTATTTACCTCTTAGCTGGGACGACGCCGCGTGTCAGTTGGCCATTGAAAAATACATGCAGTCCGTACGTAAAGACGCCCCATGGTGCCCTAGCAACTTAGAATTTATTCGTCGCATTAATGGTCTTGCAGATATTCAAGCGGTGAAAGACACCGTCTTTAATGCCGAGTATTTGGTCATGGGCTTGGGAGATGTGTACCTAGGTGCACCGGTTGCCACCCCACTGGACCCAAGACACAGGTTGGTCACCACCAAATACAACCCAGCCAGAACCTGGACCGCGGAAAACTCCGTGGGCATCGGCGGTGCTTACATGTGCGTTTATGGTATGGAAGGCCCAGGCGGTTATCAATTTGTTGGGCGCACCTCACAAATGTGGAACCGCTACCATCAAACACATGACTTTAAACAACCTTGGTTACTTAGATTTTTTGATCAAATTAAATTTTATGAAGTAAGCCCAGAAGAGCTTGCCCACATTCGCGAGGCGCTCCCTAAAGGCCAAGTCTCTTTAAGAATTGAAGAGACCCAATTCAGTTTAAATGAGTACCAAGCCTTTTTAGATAAAAACGAAACGGAAATCTCTAGCTTTGTGCAATCAAGAGAGCAAGCCTTTGAAGAAGAACTCACCCGCTGGAAAGAAAACTGCCAACTCACTTATGAACAAGTAGAGGCCGAAAATCCAAAAACAGATGAATTCCAAATACCCGAAAACTGCCAAGCCATGGACAGCCCAGTTTCAGGCAGTGTTTGGCAATGCAAGGTAGCCGCTGGCGATACCGTTAAAACGGGCGATGTATTAATGGTTTTAGAATCCATGAAAATGGAGATTGAAATTCACGCCACCCAAGGCGGTACTGTACACAGCTTGTTAAAACAACAAGGGCAATCGGTTTCAGCCGGCCAACCCTTAGTGATTATTGAAGAACACGCCAGCGCCGAATTAGCACAAGCATAGACATCAGCATTTTTATTAAAACAGAATTAGGTAACCCACATGTTCAACTTAAATATTACCGCCCTTAAACAAGCGTATAAAAAAAACGACATCACTCCTAACGAGCTGATACTTAAATTACGTGAACAAGCCCTCACACAACAAGAGCATAATGTCTGGATCACCTTATTAGACGAAACCAAACTGAATCAATACCTTGCATTCCTAGACGGTAAAAACCCAGACGACCTACCGCTGTATGGTGTGCCGTTTGCCATAAAAGATAATATCGACTTAGCTGGCGTGCCCACCACCGCGGCCTGTCCTGACTTTGCTTATACACCTACTGAAAATGCCTTCGTCGTTGAGCAGTTGCTAAAAGCTGGTGCCATACCTTTAGGCAAAACCAACCTAGACCAATTTGCCACCGGTTTAGTGGGCATGCGCAGCCCATACGGTGAAGGTAAAAATGCATTTAACAAAGACTATATCTCTGGTGGTTCCAGTGCTGGTTCAGCGGTGAGCACCGCCCTTGGGCAAGTGAGCTTTGCACTGGGCACCGATACCGCAGGCAGTGGCCGTGTACCGGCTGCCCTTAATAATTTAATTGGCCACAAACCCACAAAAGGATTGTTCAGCAATACGGGGCTTGTGCCAGCTTGTTTAAGTTTGGATTGCATCACGGTGTTTGCATTAAACACACAAGATGCGGCCTTAGTCACCAGCGTGGCGGGGCAATACGACAAACAAGACAATTACGCCCGTGAAAATAAACCAGATAACTTATTACGATATTTTGAACCTAAATTGCCAGAACACTTCAGCTTTGGTGTACCTTCAATCTTAGATTTTTATAACAACCCAGAAACTGAGGCCTTGTTTGAAAAAACCGTGACACAACTTGAAAACCTTGGTGGCAAAAAAGTCGATGTGGACTTTGCACCTTTTATTGAAGCAGCAAAACTATTATACGAAGGCCCTTGGGTGGCCGAGCGTTGGTTAGCGGTAAAAGACGTAAAACGTGAATCCATGTTACCTGTGATTCAAACCATTATTGGCAGCGCCGAAGGCAAGACCGCCGCCGATGCCTTTAGTGCACAATATCAATTACAAGCGTTTAAAAAAATCTGTGATGCACAAGTGGATGCCGTCGACTTTTTATTAACCCCCACCTGCCCCACACAATTCACACGTGAAGAATTACGCGCAGAGCCCATCAAATATAATTCTATTTTAGGCACCTACACCAACTTCATGAACCTACTGGATTACACCGCCACCAATGTGCCCGTGGGTTTCACCCAAAACGGAGTCAGCTGGGGTGTGACTTTATTTAGCCAAGCCTTCACCGACATGAAATTATTAAGCTACTCTGGCGCGCTGCATCAAGCTTTAAATTTACCCCAAGGCACCAGTGAGTTTGCATTGCAACCTTTTGAGGGCAATGCCGTGCCGCGCCCAAGTGATCGCATTAATGTGGTGGTATGCGGCGCGCACTTGGAAGGCTTCCCGCTAAATTGGCAATTAACCGAGCGTGGCGCGACCTTAGTAGACAAAATCCAAAGTGCACCAAGCTATCAACTATACGCACTGCCCGATGGTAAACGCCCCGCCATGATTCGTGATGATGAAAATGGTACGGCCATTGATGTAGAAGTGTGGTCCATGCCCATGGAATACTTTGGCTCATTTGTGGCAGGCATTCCTGCCCCCCTTGGTATTGGCAAAGTGGAACTGGCCGATGGCACGTGGCAGTGCGGTTTTATGAGTGAGGGGAACGTAGTGAGTGATGCAAAAAATATTACTGAGTTTGGCGGCTGGAAGGGGTATTTAGATTCGAAAGCCTAAATTCGCTTGCTTAAGAAACATTGAATGATTTTGGCATCTAGCTTTTTGACTAGGTTCCAAAATCAATATCCTCACCGTCTGTCAAAAGATATTCATATATCTGACAAGTTTCATTTACGATTTATATCGCAATAGTTTGCATGGCACGAACCCGCACCTGTGGGTGAATAATAGTGCGAATATCTCTACTGCTTGCCTACCCTGCGCCGAAAAACCAAGGGTAGCATAGCCAACTCAGACCCCACTCCTTAATAATTAAAAAGTAGAAGCGGATCCCCAAATCAACCTAGACACATATAGTTAAGTGTTGCTAGGTTCGATTTTTTTAACTATAAATTGGCAGGCAGCCAAAAACCAATCAAGGAAGATAACATGCTCACCTGGATCACAGAATTACAAAATATCCATTACCTAGCGGTAGCTATAGCGACAATTGCAAGCTATGTACTGGGATTTTCTTGGTATCACTGGGCTGTTTTTGGTAAAGCATGGGCAGAAGCTTTGGGCATCACAAAAGAGCAAGCTGACAATACCGAAGGCCTTGGTGCTGCGTTTGTCGTATCGTTAGTTTCTGGCCTTGCAAAATCTTTATGTATGGCCTTAATTATGGCTGCAGCGAATATATCTGGTTTATTGGATGGAGCATTTTTTGGTTTAGTCGTAGCGTGTGTATTTACAGTGACATCATTAGGTTATTACAATGGTTTTGCCCGTACATCCTCAAAACTAACATTTATCAATGCAGCCCATAGTATTGCAGAGCTTGTTCTGGTTGGTGCCATTATTGGTGCATTGTCTTAATACTCTTAGCATTCAAATTCTAACCATACAAAAATAAAAAAAGCGCTTATGCAAAAACATAAGCGCTTTTTATGAACTAAATTTTCTTGTAAAACTTAAGCGTTAATATTGATTCGCTTGAATCGCCAACAACAAACGCTTCACTTCTTCAGATGCTTGCGCATCACGCACCACTAACGCCAAAGCCCGACGGGCCATTTGCTCGGCGCTGCGAGTATTATTTTCTAACCAAAACAAATAACTTAGTCGCACATACACACTTGGCTCACGGGTTGAAATCCGTTGTGCGCGCTCTAGCAATATTTGGCAAGCTTGAAAATTACCACGAATAAATTCTAGGTCTGCTTGTTTGAGCAGTGACGCTAACGCAGTTTGAGCTGGGTAAGCATTGCCGCCATTTAACTGCAAACCTAAATTTTGGTGATACCAGTTAGGTAGCTGTGCCAGTACATCACTGCTGCTGGCTTCAATCTGGTCAATGGATTGATAAGGCGCGGTGGAACACGCGGTTAATAACGCAATGAATACAACCAATAATACTGATTTCATTAATGTCACTTGTTCCTTTTATCGAACACTTAATCAAACATCCGCGACCACCAAGACTTACCTGTGCTAGGAGCTGGCTCTTGGGCGCAACTTAAGGTTTGCAATGGTAACCGACCTTGAATAAATGGCAACTGTACAGCGCCATCACAATCTTCACTGCTGATGGCGTTCTGCTCTACATCGACCCATTGCTCCACAATGTTTTCAGTGGGCAGTGGGTACAGAGGTTTTAACGGTAAGTCTTTAAAGGTTTGTGCCCACACTCGCAGCGCACCGCTGGAGCCGGTTAACGGCATGGATTCGTTATCGTCACGCCCTACCCACACAACCGCCAGCTTGTCACCACTAAAGCCTGCAAACCAAGAGTCGCGCTGGCTGTCACTGGTGCCGGTTTTACCGGCAAGATTGAGTGAGGCATCAAACTGTGAATTCAAATAACGGGCGGTGCCTTCTTTGACTACGCGCTGCATAATTTTTTGTAATAAATAAATGGGCTCGGTTTTAATGGCCTGTTTCACATCATAACCATAACGGCTTAGCAATTGGCCGTCTTGGGTGGTGACACCACGAATGGCTTTAAGCGGTGTTTTAAAACCGGACGCGGCAATGGTTTGATACATCTGTGCAACATCAAACGGGTTCATTTCAAACGCGCCTAATACAATGGATGGGTAGGCAGGTATGTCTCGTTCGACCCCTAAATCATGAAAGGTTTGCACCACATTGCTTAAACCAATTTGCAACCCTAAGCGCGCAGTGGCTTGGTTTAAAGACTGGGCCATGGATTGATACAAGGGTACTATGCCGTGACTTTCTTTATCGTAGTTTTGTGGCTGCCAAATAGTGCCGTTGGCCCCAGCTATTTTAATTTGGCTGTCATCCAGTGGCGTAATTAAATGGTATTCAGGTGAACGCAGCGCGGTTAAATACACCGCAGGTTTGGCTAACGAGCCAATAGAGCGATTAGCATCTAACGCGCGGTTAAAACCAAAATAACGCGGATTACGATCACCCACTACCGCTTCTACTTCGCCGCTTTCGGTGCCGGCGATGACCATGGCACCTTGTAAAGAATCTTCTGGCATACGGTAACCACGCTCTAAACTGGCGAGACGGTTACTCATGGCTTGTTCGGCACTGCGCTGAATGATTGGGTCGAGGCTGGTGTAAATGCGCAAACCTTCGCTGGTTAAGTCGCTATCGGCGTAGTCACTGCGTAATTGTCTGCGCACTAGGTCTAAAAACGCTGGATATTCGATACGTTGATATTGTGAATACTGCACCACGTCTAATTCGCGTTTTTGCCACACGGCAAATTCATAATCACTGATGAGTCCTTGATCATGCATGACCCCTAACACCACATTACGACGGGCCAATGCGTTTTCTGATTTGCGTTTTGGGTTATACACACTCGGCCCTTTTACCATGCCCACTAGGGTGGCAATTTCTGGGGCGCTTAAACGGCTAATGTGCTTACCAAAATAAAACTGACTGGCCAAACCAAAACCATGAACCGCGCGGCGACCACTTTGCCCAAGGTACACTTCGTTCAGGTAGGTTTCTAAAATATCGTCTTTGGAGTAATGCAGCTCAACCAGTATGGCCATTAATGCTTCGGTGGCTTTACGCACTAGGGTGCGCTCGCGGGTTAAGAAAAAGTTTTTCACCAACTGCTGGGTTAAGGTGGAACCACCTTGTACTAAACCGCCGCGCTGTACGTTCACTACCATGGCGCGGGCAATGCCTTTTAAGCTAATACCAAAGTGGTCGTAATAATCACGGTCTTCCACCGCCACTAGGGTTTTGAGTAACAAACTAGGCGCGTCTTGTAATTGAATCAGCTGACGGTCTTCGTTGTGTTTGGGGTAGATGCCACCAATTAACAAAGGCTCTAATCGGGCAAGGGCCACGGGCTGGCCATCTAACCATACTCCGTCAATGGTGTTGCCACTAAAGCGCAGGTGTACTCGGGCAGAGGATTCTTCGCCGTCATAGAGCTTGACGTAGCGACGATACACATCCATCTCGTTGCCATCTAAGCTGTATTGCCCAGGTGTGACCACATTGGGTACCCGTTGATAGCCAATTTGATCCAGCTCTTGCACCAGATATTTGGGTTTTAACTCAAGCCCTGGGTACAGCTCTAATGGGCGCGCAAATACTTTTGCCGGTAACGCCCAGCGTTTGCCTTCAAATTTTTCGCGCACCTGTGCATCTAGGTAGGCCATTAAAATCGCTAAGATCACGATACCCACAATGGATAACCGGATTAGCCAAGACAAAAAAGTCTTAAATCGAGAGGGAGTCTTATTTTTCATAGGCGCAGTATACCAAGCTTTTATCAGAACTCATGGCGCAATTTCCCACCGGATTCACACCCTGATAAACTGCTGCGCTGACTATCTCATTCGCCTATTAATAAAGAGACAATAACATGGCCAAGTATCACGTTTATGGCATCGGTAACGCCCTTGTGGATAAAGAGTTTGAAGTGACTGATGCCTTTTTTGCCCAAGCTGGCATTGAAAAGGGTCAAATGACCTTGATCGACCAAGACCAACAAGAAGCGCTATTAACCAAGCTAACCGAAGAGTTTGGTTTAAAAACCCGCGCAGGTGGTGGCAGTGCGGCAAACACCATTTTTGCCGCGCAATATTTAGGCGCCAAAACCTTTTACAGCTGCAATGTGGCCAATGATGAAACCGGCGATTTTTATGTAAAAGACTTAACCAGTGCCGGCATCGATACCAACCTTGGCCCAGACCGTGAAGACGGCGTAACCGGTAAATGTATGGTGATGATCACCCCAGATGCCGAGCGCACCATGAACACCTACTTGGGTATCACCGCGGACTTAAACCACAACCACATTGATGAAGCGGCGTTAAAAGAGAGTGAGTACTTATATATCGAAGGTTACCTTGTGAGCAGCGACAGCGCACGTCATGCGGCCATCGAATGTAAAAAGTTGGCTGAAGCAAATAATGTAAAAACCGCCATGACCTTCTCTGACCCTGCCATGGTGCAATTTTTCAAAGACGGCCTAACGGAAATGCTCGGCACAGGTGTGGACTTATTATTCTGCAACGAAGAAGAAGCTCTGGGTTATACCGGCACAGCTAACCTTGATGATGCGGTAAACGCACTTAAAAACATCGCCAAAACCTTCGCCATTACCTGTGGAGCCAAAGGCGCAGTATTGTTTGATGGTAATAACATCATCAACATTGCCCCAAATGCAGTGACCGCAGTGGACAGCAACGGCGCTGGGGATAACTTTGCCGGAGCGTTTTTATTCGCTATTACGGCGGGACACTCTTGGGAGCAAGCGGGCAACCTTGCCAGTAAAATCAGTGCGCAAGTGGTGAGCCAGTTTGGCCCGCGTTTGGATGCTGCCCAGTATCCTGCGTTAAAAGCGGAAGTGCTTTAATCATCTAAATACATGTTTGCGTCGGGCGATGCCCGACCTACCCAATATCATTTAGATTTTCCCGTAGGGTGGGCACTGCCCACCAACCAATGTTTAGCCTCGCAAGTAATACAGTGTCCCACTAGCAAAATCCCGCCCTAGTGCTAAAGTACCTCCACTCTCAATATTAAGGACTCTCAATGGAAAGCATCAGTGCGCTTTCATTACTGGCAAGCATTGGCGTGCTATCGCTGTTGTGCCAATGGTTCGCTTGGCGTATTCGTGTGCCATCCATCTTACCCTTATTAGTGTGTGGCCTATTGGTCGGGCCTGTTTTTCATCTGCTTGACCCCGATGCATTATTTGGTGACTTACTCTTCCCCATGGTGTCACTGGCGGTGGCCATTATTCTGTTTGAGGGCAGCCTGACATTAGACTTTAAAGAGATCCGAGGTCACGGCGCCATGGTGCGTAACCTTGTGAGCATCGGCATGCTGGCAACGTTTGCAGTGATTGGTGTGTTCACCCACTTTATTATGGGCTTATCTTGGGAGCTATCCGCTCTATTTGGCGCCCTAGTGGTGGTCACTGGGCCAACCGTGATTGTGCCCATGCTGCGCTCCATTCGCCCCACTGCAAAAGTGGCGAATATTTTACGCTGGGAAGGCATCATTATTGATCCCATTGGGGCCTTGCTTGCGGTACTGGTTTACGAGTTTATTATTTCAAGCCGTGATACTGCATTGATTCATGCTATGGAAGCGTTTGGGGTCACCTTATTTGTGGGTTTTGGCTTTGGTTGGGCGGCCGCAAAATTATTAATTGAAACGCTAAACCGTAACTGGCTGCCTCATTATTTACAAAACCCCGCCACGCTTACTTTTATGCTGGGTATCTATGCCATGTCGAATTTCATACAACATGAGTCTGGCTTATTAACCGTAACCATCATGGGGATGGTCATGGCCAATAGCCGAAAAATAGACATCGATGGCATTTTAGAATTTAAAGAATCGTTAAGCGTACTCTTGATTTCCGCCTTGTTTATTATTCTGGCTGCGCGTTTGGATTTATCTCACTTTGTGACCCTGGGTTTGCCTATGGTGTTTTTATTATTGGTCATTTTATTGATCGCCCGGCCTTTAGCGGTATTACTTTCTTCTTACAAACTGGATTTAAATTGGAAAGAAAAAGCCCTGCTGTCGTGGATTGCACCACGCGGTATTGTGGCAGCCGCAGTATCGGCGTTATTTGCATTAAAACTTGAAAACGCAGGCTGGCAAGGGGCGGATATTTTAGTGCCCATGGTGTTCATGGTAATAATCACCACAGTGGTGCTGCAAAGTTTAACCGCTAAATTTCTCGCCGTGGGTTTAGGCTTGCAAGAGCCCCCAGCGCAAGGCTTCTTAATTTTTGGCGCCAACGACACCGCTCGAGCCATCGCTAAAATGTTAATGGAGCAAAACATCAAAGTACGCATTGCGGATACCAACTGGGAGAACTTAAGCCAAGCGCGTATGGAAGGCTTACCCGTGTATTTTGGCAACCCTGCGTCAGAGCATGCCACCCATCATGTGGATTTATCGGGCATTGGGCGCTTATTGATTTTATCCCCGTACAAGCAACTTAACCCTATGGTGAGCATGCACTTTTTAGATTGGTTCGGTAAAGACAAGGTTTATGGTCTTGGTCACGAGAATGACTTGCGTGCCAGTCATCAATCTTCTGGCAGCTATACGGATACCCTAGGTTTATTTGGCGAGGGCATGAGTTATTCTAAACTGGCCAGCTTGCGGGCGAAAAAAGCGCTTGTGAAAAAAACCCAGTTAACCGATAACTTTACTTTTGAGCATTACTTAGAGCAATACGGTTCCCGTGCATTACCCTTGTTTGCGATTGATGAAAACAATTACTGCCATGTGTTTACCGCACAAAAAAATACCGTGGCAAAACCGGGCTGGACGGTGATTGCGATGGTTTCCCCTGAGGCGGATACAGATACGCTATCAAACCATGAAGGCAAGCTGACCGTCACAGATGCGAGCACTTCACTGCCATAAAAAAAGAGCGCCTAGCGCTCTTTTTTTGATTTTAAGATTTAAAGCAATGGTTACTTATTTTTAATCTCATCAATCTTATCGGCAATGTGCGAAAGCTCTGGGCGATTAGCACGCAACTCGTCAGTGGTTAGACCATCAATTTCGTGAGGGAATACAAGCCATTCGTCCGTTTCATGAACATAGTAATCTGGTACGCGATCGGTCTTGTTGTTCTTGGGCTTATAGTAAGGCGTAGCCACGCGAATTTGCGGGGTGTTTTTCTTACACGCTTTTTTCAGCTCAACAATGGTTTGCTCGATACTTAAACCACTGTCATGCACGTCATCTACAATCAGTAAGTTGTGCTCGCTCTCAAGGCGTTTGATCAAGTAGGTTAAACCATGAACGCGAACCGTTTTGCTGCGCTCACCAATGCCCACATAGCTTGAGGTACGAATGGCAATGTGGTCGGACTCTACGCCTAAAACATGCAATAACTCTTGTACGGCGATCCCCACAGGGGCACCACCACGCCATACACCAACAATATAGTCAGGGCGAAAACCGCTTTCATACACATTCAGAGCGAGCTGAAATGAGTCTTCGAGCAGTTGCTGGGCGCTGATGTAGACTTTATCCATAATAGAGGGTACCTAAGCTATTTGCCGACATTCTTGACGACTTGGTCAACTTCAATTTGGGCGGCGCAGTTTACAGGATATACAGTCAAGAGCAAACCGGGCGGGAGAGAAATTCCACAACACCCGTTCGTACCAGCGGAACATCCATAGGTATTCACGCTTTACCCTGCCCGCCGCAGCATCCATCCGCCCCACAAGAAGCACAAGATAATGGGGATAAGATTAGCCAATAATGGCCCAATGCCCAGTAATAACCCCATAGGCCCCAGCAGGTCCACCGCGATTTTATAGACTAAGCCCACTAGGATACCGCTGAATAAACGCTGCCCCATGGTCACCGAGCGTAAAGGGCCAAATATGAAGCTAATGCCCACTAACACCAGCGCGATGGTGCTCACCGGTTGCAGGATTTTCTTCCAGAAAGCGAGCTTAAACTCGCCGCCCCCAAGGCCCTGTGCGTCGAGATATTTGCCATAGCTATACAAGGTGGAGATGGCCATGTCTTTAGGCTCTTGCGCCACAAATTTCAACCGCTCAGGGGTCAGTTCGGTCTTAAAAGTATCGCTTTGGCGTTTAATACTCTGGGTATTAAAGTCATCCACATTGGTGATGGTGACGTTTTCCATGGTCCACTCGCCGCGCTGATAAATGGCCCGCTTGGCGTGGGTCATGGCTGTGAGCTGTTTTTCATCACCAAACTCATACACGGTTAAGCCATGCAACACCCCGTTGGGTTCAATGGCTGAAAAGCGCATGTAGTTATCCCCTTCACGGTGCCAGTGACCCTTGCCCTCATTACTGGAGGCCACTTCGCGACCTAAGGCAATGGTGCGGAAACTAGTGGTCATGCGCTCTAGGTCAGGAACAATATACTCCCCCATGATTAAGCCAAGCGCCATCATGATGGACGCTGCCTTCATGGTAGACAGCATAATGCGCTGAGTAGAAACACCAGCGGCTCGAATGGCGGTTAATTCACTGTTGGTGGCCAAGCCACCGAGCCCCGCTAAACACCCAATCAGGGTAATCATGGGAATCATTTCATAGATACGGGTAGGACTAGAAGCCACCACATAATAAAGGGCGTCCCAAAAACTATAGGTGCTGCGAATGTTATCCAATTGGTTCAGAAGTGCGATCACCATGTCTAGCATGGCCAATACCACCAGCACGCCTAAAATGGCATTGATCACGGAGCTGCGGATATAGGCATCAATCTTACGCATGACCGGCTCCTAATTTGGCTTTTTTATTGGCCCGTCTGCGGCTCAATTTTAACTGCAACGTGGGCCAATACATCAAAATACAACCCAACATAATAAAGATGGCATGCAGCCACCAAAGCCCCATCCATAATGGGGTTTGCCCTTGCTCCATCCATTTACGCGCGGTAATCAACATGGTGTAGTAGACCATGTAAACCACAATGGCGGGCAGCATCTTGCCATAACGCCCTTGGCGCGGTTTCACATGACTCAAGGGAAAGGCGATCAAAACGATAATGGGCACCAACAAAAACAAGCCAATGCGGTAATGCAAGCGGGCTTTGTCTTGACGCTTTTGACTATTGAATAATTGGTAGGTGCTGGCCGCTTCATTTCGGGCTTTTTTCGCAACGCTGCTTTCTTCTGCAATTTTCACTGAGTAGTGATCAAATTCCAATGTTTCTAATTGTTGCTTGCCTGGCTGGCCGGTTAAGCGACGCCCATTGGTGAGTTCTAAATAGCGAGAACCGCTTTGCGGGTCCACATACTGACGGCCAGAATCCGCAAGAATGATGGTGTCACCATCGGCCATGAACACGTTCTGCATTTCTTTACGGTCTGTGGATAAGGTTTGCGCATAAGAGACTTTCTGTCCGCCACTGCCGATGGCGTTAAAGCGCCCTGGGGTAATAAAAGAAAACTCACTTTCTTGTTGCTGAACCTGATAATACTCGTCCAGTTTTTGCGCGGCGGTGGGGGCTAACCATAAACTTAAAAAACCAATCAAAAGCATCATCACACCAACCGGCGCCATAGTGATGCGGAACACCTGCTTAGGGCCAAAACCAGTGGCGTGCAGGACGGTCATTTCGTTTTCACTGTACATGCGACCATAGACAAGCAAGATGGAAATATAAAAACCCAAGGGTAAAATCAGCTGCAAAAAACCTGGGCTGTTATAAAGAATGGTGTAATACACCGCTTCAGGAGGAATGATGCCAGCAACCGCTTTGTTTAAATGCACCACTAAGCGCGCACTTACCACGATCAACATCAAAATGCCGGTAATGACAAACGTTGAAGTCAGTAACTCTTTGAGGAAGTAACGCGTTAAAATCAAGAACACTATCCTTTTACAAATAAGCCGGTGCAAATAAATAAGCCAAGCGCACTCTGGAAATATCGGCTTTTTCAAGTAGACTCAGCATTATCCCTGAAAATCCTATTCAGCACTACAGCCGACCATAAAAACCTCAAGTCGGATACGGAGACAGTATGCAATTTACCGTGACCCAAGCGCCAATTAATGAATACCAAGGGCAAGCACTGATTTTATTCGTGCCAAGCGAAGGGGAACTACCCGCCGCCACTGCAACCATTAACGCGCAATTAAATGGGTTTATCGCACAATTACAACAAAACCAAGATATTAAAGGCAAAGTCGGCGACACCCTTGTTGTGCCTCAAGCCAGCGGCCCTCGTTTAATCTTAGTGGGCGCAGGCAAAAATCCAATGTCTGGCAAAGATTTTTGTAAAACCATGACCGCCGCGGCAAAAGCATTAAAAGCCAGCGCCGCAAACGATGCAGCCCTTGATCTTGGCGACATTGAAATTGAAGGTTTTGATCACGAATGGGCATACAAGCAAGTGGGCCAGTTATTCCAAGATGCTCTATACCTGTTTGATGAATGCAAAAGTAAAAAAGACGAAAGCCCTGCCAATATTGAAGCACTGACCGTTATCGCCGATAACCACGCTGCACTTGATTTAAAATTCGGCCAAGCACTGGCAAAGGGCATGGCATTTGCGAAAAAATTGGGCGACATGCCACCTAACGTGGTGACTCCGTCTTACCTTGCAGATGAAGCGGATAAGCTAGCCTCTCTTAGCGACAACCTAACCACGAAAATTCTAGATGAAGATCACATGGAAGAACTGGGCATGGGCTCATTCCTGTCGGTCGCAAAAGGCTCCATTGAGCCGGGCAAAATCATCTGCATGGAATACCTAGCAGGCAAAGCAGGCGACGCGCCACACGTATTAGTAGGTAAAGGCATTACCTTTGACACCGGCGGCATCAGCTTGAAGCCCGGCGCAGGCATGGATGAAATGAAATACGACATGTGCGGTGCAGCCTCTGTCCTTGGCACCATGCTGGCTATCATTGAACTAGAACTGCCGATTAACTTCGTCGGTGTTGTGGCCGCGGCTGAAAACATGCCATCGGGTCACGCTAGCAAACCTGGCGACATTGTGACGGCCATGAATGGCACCACCATCGAAATCCTCAACACCGACGCCGAAGGCCGTTTGGTACTGTGTGATGCACTCAGTTATGCCATCGACACCTACAAACCCGCCAGCATTGTGGATATCGCCACCTTAACCGGTGCCTGTATGGCCGCTCTTGGTCGTGTGAACTCTGGGTTATTCAGCACCGATGAAGACCTTGTCAGCGAACTATTGGCAGCCAGCAGCACCAGCCGCGATACGGTTTGGCGTTTACCCCTTGAAGACGAATATCAAGAATTACTCGACAGTAACTTTGCGGACATCGCTAACATTGGCGGCCCATTAGCAGGCGCGACCACGGCAGCGTGTTTCTTGAGCCGTTTCACGGAAGGACAAAAATGGGCGCACTTGGATATCGCAGGCACCGCTTGGAATTCAGGTGGCAAAGCCAAAGGCGCCACTGGCCGTCCGGTACCATTATTGGTGAACTACCTTGCGAATAAAATCTAGCGCAAGCTAGTGGCATAAAAAAAACCGAAGCGCTGATGCATTCAGCCTTCGGTTTTTTTTCGCCTTGATTAACTGGGCTAACCCGGAAACCAAAAATTGCTAGTCACTAGGCATACCAAGCGTATTCACGGGCAGCAATGTAGTTATTAAACTCTTTCACTTCACTGCGTTTATAGGCCAAATAAATATCCACAAAGTGGCTACCCAATACGGATCGCATGGCTTCGCTTTGCTCTAACTTGTTTAATGCTTCTTCTAGCGTGTGTGGGTACAAGTGCTCATAACAAGCTAACCCCTCGTAAGGCTCACCTGGCTGTAACTTGTTTTCAATGCCCCAATGAATGCCCGCTAAAAGCGCGGCCAGTACTAAATATGGGTTGGCATCGGCGGCGGGCACACGGTGCTCGATTCGCAGATTTTTTTCATCCGACGCAGGAATACGCACAGCCACATAACGGTTTTCATGGGCCCAACTTTTTTGTGTGGCAATGGCCAAGTCCGGTACATAGCGGCGATACGCATTGGGGTTACTGGCAATAAAAGGAAATGCCCCGTGCATGGTATCTAAACAGCCTGCTACCGCATGCATTAACTCTTGTTGTTCATTTTTAGCAAACTGATTATTGCCCTCGCCGTCATACATGGAAATATGCAAGTGCATGCCATTACCCGCGTCTTGCAAATACGGCTTGGCCATGAAAGTGGCTTCAAAGCCATGCTTAACCGCAACGCCTTTGATCAGGCGCTGGTATTGAATGACTTCATCCGCTGCCTGCAAGCAGTCGCTACGGTGGTTTAAGTTAATCTCAAACTGACCCGCACCAATTTCTGCAGAAATGGCGGTGCTGTTAATACCTTGTTCTTCACAGCTTTGACGTATGTCGGTGAGTAACTCAGCGAACACATCTAAGCGGTCCATAGAAAGCACCGCACAAATATCGTCACGGCCATTAATTGGGTTTTTCGGTACCTGTAATAAGCCGTCATCGGTGCGGTTTTTATCAATCAAATAAAACTCTAATTCAAATGCCACTGTGGGATACATGTTTTGCGCGGCGAGTTTGTTAAGCACCTTGCTCAATATCACCCGAGGCTCACCGTCAAACGGCTGCGCAGCATCGGCTGAACTGAACATGATTTGCGCTCGATTTGGCTGCCAAGGTACGGTTTTCAATGTGCCGGGCACAAACTGAAAGGCGGCATCTGGGTCACCGTCCGTATCGTTGTAATGCATAACAGGTATGTATTCACCCACCGGCGACATGAGGAAATTGCCCCGCGGCATTTTCAGCTCGTCAATTAACTTGGTTAATTTACTGATTGGGTAACGCTTACCCCATAGGTTGGGTGTCATCCCTGCACAGATCAGGTCCACCTCTTCAATCTCTGGGTGTTGCTGACAAAAAAGTGTGATTTCTTCACGCAGTTGTTGCTTTAAATCGGACATACAGTGACCACAGGGGTTATAAAATAAGGCGGCAAGCTGACTATTCTACAGGCTCTCACTCACGCCCTATATACCTAAAGAGGTGTAGAGATGTGTTTGTCAGACCAATCCATGCCATCGACCTAATAATAGACGTTATTGGCCTGTCTCAGAGTAATCCTTGCAGCTTTTTCGAAAACAGCTTGGCGATGATTTCATAGCCATCACCGTTTAAATGAATGAAATCCGCCCAGTATTTTGCATCTTGTACCTCATTACGGATATCCAAACAGCTGAAGCGCTCTAAAGGCCGACCGGTTTGCGCTTCATACAAGCGAGGTAAGTTTTGCACCTCGCTAAACAAGGCGTCCAACATGGCTTTAATAAAGTGGGCTCGCTCAGGGTGCACGCCTTTACCGTCTTTTGGGTTTTCCTCGTCAACCTGATTCGCTGGCCAGCCTAGTGCATCGAAGGTTTCATGCAGACGTGCCTTGCTGACGATTTTGAAATCCCCCATGTCGGTCAGATCAATACCCAGCATTTTCAGCGGCGACAAAATCATCTCGGCTTTTAATAATTTTAATAGCTCTTTAATGAGCTTACCGGCTTCTGAGAAATCAAACTCCGTCGTGGTGCCACTATGAAGATGAATGGCATAGGCATAACTGTGGGTAATAATCTGAGCTTGCGGGGCAAACTCATCACGATACAAGATGGCCTGTAAAAAATGCTGCACCACTTCCTGTGCCGCCATGGCTAGCCGATCATGGTCATAAGCCGTTTGCCAGTGCCCGTTGTAGGTTTGAATCACACCATGACGAACCGCATCCACCATGTCATTGCCGCCGGCACTGAGCACAATGGCATCCAGATGCTCGCGTACGACGGGATTTTGCAATGCACTGTAAAGGGTATGGGATGGGTATTTTTCTTCCCAAACGCCGTGGCAACGATCTGGGGTTTTAGCAATGAGTTCTTTTGAATGATCGCCGCTGCGCTCTAGGCGTAAAAAGATGCCGTCTAGGGTTTTGTCTCGGCTTAAGAAATCAATGATATTGGTATTGCTGTCCATGCCGAAGTTTTTAAGGCCTAAGCTGTAACGCAACAAGACCCCCAGCACATCGGTTAAGCTCTTCACTGGGAAATCAAACCAGGAGTCCCCTTCACTGATGATAATGGGCTTACGCTTCACCCCTGGCCATTTGGATACATACTTGGTTTGCCAGCGATTTCGTCGAACCAATTTCTCGAATTTTTTATAACTGCGAGTGTAGTCGATATCAGGGTTAGGCATAGGCATCCGTGCAACTGGTCTTAGAGTGCCAGCAAATTAACAGTTCAATCAAAAAGGTCAAGTTGTGACTGCCTTCAAACTCGCCTTAAAAACCCTTGGTAAAGCACTTAACTGATTCCTAATTGAATCCACTTTATGGTTAAATGTGCCCCTTATTTTTCCCCGCTCGGAGTTATTATGCCAGTCAAGGCTTGGCTAATATTGGTGACTGTTTTGTTAAATGGTTGTGCCATATGGCCAAATCAAGAGCATAGAGCACTCACCGCCCCTATGGTTAAGTCGATCATGGCTGAACAATGCTCAAGCTATGCTTATAACACTCGCTCACAACACGCCGTGATCGAACAGCAACAAGCCGTGCTAAAGGATATTCAGGCACAGCTGACCATGCTCACCGCTGCGACTCCCGGCTTTACGAACACCCATTGCCCACCGACGGACAACAACCGCATTGATGAATTAGAAGGCAAGTTCGTTGTGGGTGCCAATGAGTGGATTCATTTATCGCCCCCTGGGCACCATTACCAAGCCCGGGTCGATAGCGGCGCGGCCACATCGTCTCTCAGTGCGAATAACATTGAATATTTTGAGCGAAACGGCAAACGCTGGGTTCGCTTTGAGTTGCAGCACGACGATGAAGCGGATGCCATTCTTGTGGAAGCAAAGGTCGTCAGGCACGTGCTCATTCGCCAAGCATCTAGCCCAAAACCCGAACGCCGTCCTGTGGTGTCACTGACGGTGAATATGGGACAAGATCATCGCTATGACACCGAGTTCACCCTGACCGACCGCTCGCAAATGACCTACCCCATTTTGCTGGGCCGAGAGTTTTTAAGGGATGTGATCCTTATTGATGTAAGCCGCCAGTTTATTCACCCTAAATATATCCCTCAGGATTTAAGCCAGTTCAAAATACCTAGCTCTCTACCTGCCAAGTATTTAGATCAGCTTGCTAAGGAAACACCATGAAGCTCTCTGGCTTGTCACCAAGGCTGTCCTTCTTCTTGCTTGCCGGTGTGCTATTTATTGTGGGCATTTTACTGATTCTTCAACGCCACTGGGTGTATGAGGTGCCTTTGCTCTATGGCGAAACACAAACCATTTGGTCAGTGGAAGCGAAGGTGGAATACAACGCACAAGATAAACCCGTGAGTGTGGTGATGTCTCGCCCATCCAATCAAAAGGGTTTCACTATTTTAAAAGAAGCCGCGGCGTCACCGGGCTATGGTTTGAATTTTCTGGATGGCAATCAGCCACAAGCGCAATGGACCATTCGCAATGCCAACGGCAAGCAAACCTTGTTTTATCGTGCAGAAATTTTAGAAAGCGACAGCGAGGAAGA
The DNA here is from genome assembly GCA_051277445.1 of Bermanella sp. GTDB lineage: Bacteria > Pseudomonadota > Gammaproteobacteria > Pseudomonadales > Oceanobacteraceae > Bermanella. Next base: position 19,423 of record JBNMQC010000011.1, read on the forward strand.
TCAACCCATTCCCGCACCTGTTGTGCCGTTTGTCAGCTTGCCAGAGCCGTTCGATGAAGCCGCCAGCAACATATTGGCTAACGCCTATGGCACATCATCGGATAACTTTAGTTTTACCCGTGAACTGCTAAAGCAGTTTAATCACAACACCACCAATCAACAGGTAGTATTGTTGCGCAATCACTATGATCAGCAGCTGCCGCAGCTTTTGGTTAACATGCTGCACAAGGCGAAGGTCCCCGCCAGTTTGATTTATGGCTTGCAACTTCAAGACAGCCGTCGTCGCCAAGGTTTGATTCCGTTATTACGAGTATGGGACGGTGACGAGCATGCCCTGTTCTTTTTTCCAGCAAGCCCCAGTGATAATTTTAAAATCAAAAAAAATGCGCCCCTTTTGCTGTGGCAGCAAACCGGTGCACCGGTACTGGATGTGATTGGTGGCAAACAATCCAGCATTCATTTTTCTATGCTTAAGCGCGAAGAATCCGCGTTTGCCAACATTGCACAAAACTTATCAAGCCAATATGATTTTTTAAATTTCTCCATTCACAGCTTGCCCATTGAAGAGCAAGCCATGTTTCAAACCATTTTGTTGATTCCTATTGGCGCCTTAATTGTGTGCTTGCTGCGCATCTTAATTGGCATTCGCACCTCAGGCACCTTCATGCCCGTCCTCATTGCCCTTGCGTTTATTCAAACCTCGTTAATCACCGGCCTTGTTGGATTTTTATTGGTGGTGACCACGGGTTTATTCATACGCAGTTACCTGTCTCACTTAAACTTATTACTGGTGGCGCGCATCACGGCAGTGATTATTTCGGTGATTGCCATCATCAGTGTGTTCAGTGTACTGGCCTTTAAATTGGGTTTAACCGAAGGCTTAAAGATCACCTTTTTCCCCATGATCATTTTATCTTGGACCATCGAGCGCATGTCGATTTTATGGGAAGAAGAAGGTGGCCGCGAAGTGATGATACAAGGCGGTGGTAGCTTATTAACCGCGATACTGGTGTATGGGGCCATGACCAACCCTTGGGTACGTCACATAACCTTTAACTTTATTGGCATTCAGTTTGTGGTGTTGTCTTTGGTATTGCTGATCGGTTCCTACACGGGCTATCGCTTATTAGAACTCACTCGCTTTAAGGTGTTTAGTCGATAAATGTGGGCATTTCCTTGGCGTTTACAACAGCATGGCATCCTTGGGATGAACAAGCGCAACGTTGCCTATATTAGTCGACACAACCCTCGACACCTCTACCCCTTGGTGGACAATAAATTAAAAACCAAGTTACTGGCCCAGCAAGCAGGCATCACCACGCCCAATTTAATTACCACCATTGAAAGTCAGTATGATGTGTCGCAACTGGCGCAGCGTTTAGCCACTAGCCAAGGCTTTGCAGTAAAACCGGCAAAAGGCAGTGGCGGCAAAGGCATTTTAGTACTCAACCGTCACGACAAGCACCACTTTGTTAAAAATAATGGCAACCTGATTACCTTGCTGGATTTACAGCGCCATGTATCCAATATCCTATCTGGGCTTTACAGCTTGGGCGGCACACCGGATGTGGCCATCATCGAAGAGCTCATTGAGTTCGACCCTCAATTTAACGGCTATTCATTTGAGGGGGTGCCCGACATCCGCGTGATTATTTTTAAAGGCTTTCCGGTCATGGCCATGATGCGCTTAGCCACGCGAGCATCCGATGGCAAAGCCAATTTGCACCAAGGTGCCGTAGGCGTGGGCTTAGACATTGCGACAGGCAAGCCCTTACATGCCGTGCAAAATGGCGAAAGTATCTTGCATCACCCAGATACGGGGCAAGACTTGTCTCAATTAAAAATCGATAACTGGCATGAACTTCTGGTACTGGCCGCAAGCTGCTATGAGGTCACCGGGCTTGGGTATTTAGGTGCCGACATGGTGTTGGATTTAAGCAAAGGCCCTATGTTATTGGAGCTGAATGCCCGCCCAGGTCTGACCATTCAGGTGGCCAACGGCACCGGGTTGTTGCACAGGCTACAACCCATTGACCGCCTAAGCGCAACGGAGCTTAACCAAGGGCCTCACAAGCGAGTGGCACTGGCGCAAAAATGGTTTGCCAGCGAGCCGTTAATTAATCAACCGTCTTAAGCCCTCAAGTCACTCGGGCATTCTTAAAAAGGCACATGGGTTTCTAAGCGGCGCTGCATATCCGCCACCACTTCTTCACGAAAGTCATGGCCAAATTCAAACGGTAGGCTGTCTTTATACGCTTGGATATCCATGATCTGCACATTAGCGCGAATGGTTTTAAATACCTTGGGCAACTTATCCCCAGGGGACTGAATGTGATGTAAGCCACCGCTATAAACAAACAGAATCTTGCCGTGTTCTTTCACTTCTAATATATCCGCCACACCACCACGCACTGTCATTGCGTTACCGTGTTTATCCAAACCACTGCTGCGCTTCATACGCCCTTCAGGCAAAATAGCTACCAAGGTATCTTTACTCACCAAGCTCATAAAATGTTGCCAAGACTCGTCTTTTTTACGGGTAATAGGCACCAAACCCGGCAGCAAGCTATGATAGATTTTTCCAACAATGGGCCTGTCGTTCAACGTGATATCGGCACCAGGGGCAATCAATTCGCCGCTTAATCGCCACAACACTGACAAAGGACAAGCGCCGATAAACAAGGGCTCAAACAAGCTGGTGTGATTTAAAAAGACAATCAAACGTACGTCTTTAAATTGTTTAAAATTTTCGTCACTTAACCAACGAAGCTCAAAGCGATACAGCACACTGCAAATCAGCTTAAGGGTACACATGAGGATAAAACGGATAAGACGAATCATAATTCTACTGCTTGATGTTCGGTTTTATTATTGTTTTTAGGTTTAAAAATCGTGCACGGGTTATACAGCCCCACCATGGCTTTGTCCATGTGAAAAGCGCCACCTTTGCTGCGGTAGAGAAAGCCCAGCACAACACGTATACTTACGCCCATCTTCATGTGAGCAACCCCATGACTGCCATCGACTTTTATATTTTAGGCCATAGCGATGAACTCGCCCGCTTTAACTTTGCCTGCCGCCTGAGTGAAAAGGTTTATGGTGAAGGGCATCAGGTCTATATTCACGTTGAAAATGCAGAGCAAGCCCAGCGACTAGACGACCTCATGTGGTCTTACAAACCCGAATCCTTCTTGCCTCATAACTTGGTGAATGATGAGCATCAAGCGCAGGTTCAGATTGGCTGGCAAGATCACCCGGCTCACCACTTTGATGTGATGATTAACCTTAGCTCCCCGCAACCCTCATTTTTCAGCCGCTTTGGCCGGGTACTGGAGATTGTGATTCAAGATGAAACCGTTCTAGCCCAAACCCGACAGCACTTTAAGTTTTACAAAGACCGCGGCTACGAAGTGACCCACCGAGACTTACGCGGCTAAGTTATTCATATTTAACGCTTTATTGATATAAATTCTTGTCTATCTACACCCCTTTGGTTAATCTGCCGCTCCCTAAAACAATATGGACTTTGTAACATGCAAAAGCTCATCCTCGTGAGTGCTTTGCTATTACTTGGGGCATGCGCGCGATTGGACCACGTTCAAATCGGCGACATCGACCAAAGTAATGGTGCTCTCTCTCCTATATCGGTAAAAGTCAGTGAAAACGGTGTTGAAATGGCCGTGGTTGCAGGCGTCGCCGCTGAATTGGCTAGCCAATCAAAACGCAATCAACAACTTAAAGAGATCCGTGATTTCTTGGCATTGATCAACATGGGCCCTCGTACTGGCAACCCTGTGTTCTTTGATACCTATGCACAGAATGTATTGGACGCCCTGTACCAACAATGTGCCTCAGGCAAGATTACCGGCATTCGTAATATTCGCGAAGGCAAAACCTATGGCCCTGTTAGTGGCGAAATTGTGCGCATCGACGCCGACTGTATTTTATAAGGAAAGAAAATGATTCGTTTATTCACCGCTCTATTGGCCACATTAATGTTATCTGGCTGCATGTCACTGAACTCTGTGTCGCTAACACAAATTCCAAGTGATAAAGGCCAACTGGTGAGCGCAAAAGCCCATGACTGGGTATTTTTAGGTTTCACGACACAAAATAATTTTGTTAATGAAGCGGTTAACAATCTCAAACAAGAATGCCCTAACGGTAAGCTGACCGGTGTATTAACAAAACACCAAACCACCGCGTATGTTTTGGTTTTCAAACGTGAAGTGATTGCCAGCGGTTACTGCAAAAAAGCATAAGGGTGCGTTATGAATTTTAAATTAGTCTTCACCCTAGCGTTTACTTTATTAGTAACCGGCTGCACACACAGTATCCACATGGTGCACACAGATGGGTTTGGCGCAAGAATGACGCCTAAAACCGAGTCCACCAAGATCGTTGAAGCGAACTCAGAACAAACTGTCTTTCTGTTTTTTGCATTTGATACGGATTATGTGGATCAAGCAAAAGCCGATTTAGAATCCAAGTGTCATGGCGACCTTCAAGCCATTAGTACGCAGTATTCAACTTCCCATGGCTTTTTGCATTGGACCAATAAAATCTTAATGAAAGGCATCTGCGCCAGTTAAGAAACTAGACGGCACTCGCGTGAAAACGCACGCGAGTGTGGTCATAGATATAATGAAACAACGGCGCATAAATTAAAAAGAAGCCAATCCCCACTAAGTCCAGCATCAACGCCTGCCAAAACGTAAAACTCAACGCCCACATCACTATCGGCAAGGTAAAGGCCAACATACCTGCTTCAAATGCCAATGCATGAATCGCTCTGACCTTAAAGCCACGGCTAATACGCTCGTGACCGTAAAGTCGATCAAAGCCGATGTTAAAAACATAATTCCATACCATGGCAATCATGGAAAACACCAGCGCTAACCCGCCTAGCACATGGACCTGCTCATCAATAAACAGCTTGCCAAGGACCACTAAAAAAATCAGCGCCAACACTTCAAACAAGACTGCCTGAAAAATACGTTCTCGCTTTGTCATATCGTCTACTCCCAAAATCTTGCAGTAATTGTATTCACATATATGATGATTAAAAGTTATTTACCATCAGAATTAGTGATATGTATAACCTAGAGCAGTTACGTATGTTTGTGGAAACCGCCGATAGCGGCTCCTTCAGTGCCTGCGCCAAGCGCCTTGGCAAGGTTCAGTCGGCGGTGAGTCAGGGCATAGCTAACCTTGAAGTGGATTTAAATTGTCAGCTGTTTGATCGCTCTACGCGCAAACCCAGCCTCACCCAAGAAGGCACTCGGCTATTGGAATATGCCAAGGCGGTGATTGTACAAAACCAAGAAATGCAGCTGGCTGCACAAGCCATCAACCATCAGACTGAAACCCACCTGACATTAGCCGTGGACTCCGGCGTGGTCCTGCCCAAGCTAATGGATTGCATTGCGCACTTTTCACAATTATTCCCCTCTACCCAGGTGAATATCTTAACCGGCGCAAGTAGTGAGGTATTAAACTGGGTAAAACAAGGGGAGGCAGACATGGGATTAATGTTCGCCAACGCCACCTTGCATCGCGGTGTTAACCTAAGTTATATCGGCAGCTTGGCCTTTTACGGCATGTGCCACAAAGACCATGTTTTGGCAAACCAAGGCCCCGTCACGGAAACTCAACTAATCAACCATCGACAAATCATCGCCAAAGATTGGGCCAATACTGGCAACGATCAATTCATCGCCCTTGGCCCAAACAACTGGTACGCCAATAATTTTAACGAGGTAAAAACGTTAATCACAAACGGACTCGGCTGGGGGTATTTGCCAGAGCACCTAGCCAAAGATGCGCTCGCCAGTGGTGACATCATCAAGCTCACCCTGAGCTTTGATCACAAACCCTGGAACACGCCCATAGAACGCATTACCCCAAAGAATAAACCCTCAGGGCCAGCATTAAGTTGGTTGAGTGATGCGGTTACAAATGTGATTGGTCGGAGTTGAGATTAAAGTGGCTCACCAGAAACAAAAAATCCCGCAAAGGCGGGATTTTTCTCAGCGTATTCACTTTTAACTAGATTAAATTTAGCCTCTACAAATTAATCTACTGAGGAAGAGTTATACTTACAGTACCGGTAATACTGTCACTATTATCTGACGCGTTAAAAGTAACTATTTCTGAAAATTCTGAATCGGCATTTATATCAAAAACAATTGAATTACCTGCATCATCAGAGTCAAATTCATAATCGCTAAAATCCTTACTTACATACAAGAATGCTGAAGGAATATCACCTTTATATTGAAACATTTGCGATGGATACGTATCAACACTCACAAAAGAGAGATCGTAATTTTTGTAATCAATGTAGCCATTTGATTGCTGATAACAGAGTAGATCTAATGTCTCTTCTCCTTCGCCAACATTAAATGCTAACTGCGCAAAGCTATCCGTGTTATCACTAATTTTTATTGCTTGAATACTAACGGTCTCTGTAGAGTAGTAAGAGTCAGCTGTTTCAGCTTCACCTCGATCTTCTTTGAACACCGAACCAGAAATGATCTTGTTATCCGTAACATTACCTTTGAAATCTTCAAATTCAATCACACCATCACTTAAACTGATGTCATTGCTAGAATACTGCTCGCAACCAGATTTAGTATAACCATCCTCAGATTGGCTTATAACGAAGTACTCTTTCACAGCATATCGTTTATCGCCTCTACCACCATCAACGCCAGGAAAGTTTTCAACGCCAGTACCTACTGCCACCCAAGTACCCGCCAATGTTTCAGTGTTAACGGACCTTCCCTCGTATTCTGACAAACTGTATTCAGAAAAAGATCCTTCTGCCCCAGAGCTGTCACCACTACCACAGCCAACTAAAACAGCACTGCACAGACTTAATGCCACTAATCGCTTACTCATATCCCTACTCCTTGTAGATGATTAATATTTGAAAGACGGGGGATTATCCCCATGATCAAGCTGGAATCAATCATTCATCTATATCAATTAGCCATAACGAGATTCGCCCCTCATTTTTCAGTGATCACGCCCGGCTTGTAACACCTACTATCCCCCCGCAAAAACCGCTATAATCACCGCCATTTTTCAGCTTTAAAGTCGGTGAATAACAGCCATGGCCATGGATAAAACCTACCAGCCCCACGCAATCGAGCAATCTTGGTACAAAACCTGGGAAGAAAAGGGCTATTTTGCCCCGCAAGGTGGCGATGAAAGCTACTGCATCATGATCCCGCCGCCAAACGTCACGGGCTCTTTGCACATGGGTCACGGCTTTAACAATGCGGTGATGGACTGCATGATTCGTTACAACCGCATGCAGGGTAAAAACACACTTTGGCAGCCAGGCACCGACCACGCGGGCATCGCCACACAAATGGTGGTTGAACGCCAATTAGCCGCCCAAGGCATTGACCGTAAAGAGCTGGGCCGTGAGAAATTCCTAGAAAAAGTCTGGGACTGGAAAGCCGAGTCCGGCGGTAACATCACCAACCAAATTCGCCGTTTAGGCTCGTCGGTCGACTGGAGCCGTGAGCGCTTCACCATGGATGACGGCTTAAGCAAAGCCGTCGAAGAAGTGTTTGTGCGTCTTTACAAAGAAGACCTCATCTACCGCGGCAAACGCCTTGTAAACTGGGATCCAAAACTGCACACAGCCATCTCTGATCTAGAAGTTGAAAACAAAGATAAAAAAGGCCACATGTGGCACTTCCGTTACCCACTGGCTGATGGCTTAACCACACAAGATGGTCGTAACTACATTGTGGTGGCCACCACTCGCCCTGAAACCATGCTAGGTGATACCGGTGTGGCGGTGAACGCAGAAGATCCGCGCTATAAAGATTTAATCGGTAAGTTCATTGAGCTGCCATTGGTGGGTCGTCGTATTCCAATCGTCGCGGACGAACACGCCGACATGGAAAAAGGCACCGGTTGCGTAAAAATCACCCCAGCCCATGACTTTAACGATTACGAAGTGGGTAAACGCAACAAGTTACCTATGATCAATATCTTAACCTTTAATGGTGAGATCCGCGCTGAAGCTGAAGTGTTTAACACTAACGGCGAAGCCAGTGACGATTATTCAACTGAATTACCACAAGAATTTATTGGTCTTGAGCGCTTTGAAGCCCGTAAAGCCATCGTTGCTAAAATGGACGAACTGGGTTTATTAGATGAAATCAAAGACCACGATCTCACCGTCCCTTACGGCGATCGCGGCGGCGTGGTGATCGAGCCAATGTTGACTGACCAGTGGTACGTGCGCATTGAAGAGCTGGCCAAGCCAGCCATCGAAGCGGTTGAAAACGGCGACATCGAATTTGTGCCTAAGAGCTACGAAAACATGTACTACTCTTGGATGCGCGACATTCAAGACTGGTGTATCTCTCGCCAACTTTGGTGGGGGCACCGCATCCCAGCTTGGTACGCCGATAACGGCGACGTGTTCGTTGGTCGCAGCGAAGCGGAAGTCCGTAAAGAAAACAACCTAGGTGATGATGTGAATCTTCGCCAAGACAACGACGTATTGGATACCTGGTTCAGCTCCGCCCTTTGGACCTTCTCTACTCTTGGCTGGCCTGAAAATACCGACGAGCTAAAAACCTTCCACCCAACGGATGTATTGGTGACGGGTTTTGACATCATCTTCTTCTGGGTTGCCCGCATGATCATGATGACCTTGAAGTTCACCGGCGAAGTACCGTTTAAAAAAGTTTACGTACATGGCCTTGTGCGTGACCAAGAAGGCCAGAAAATGTCCAAGTCTAAGGGTAACGTGCTTGACCCATTAGATATCATCGACGGCATCCAGCTTGAAGAATTAGTGGCCAAACGCACCAGCGGCATGATGCAGCCACAAATGGCGGCAAAAATTGAAAAGCAAACTCGCAAACATTTCCCTGACGGCATTGCCGCTCACGGTACGGATGCGTTGCGCTTTACCTTTTTATCGCTTGCCTCTACTGGCCGTGACGTGAAATTCGACATGAGCCGCTTAGAAGGTTACCGCAACTTCTGTAACAAGCTGTGGAACGCCACCCGTTTTGTAATGGAATCCATTGGTCACACAGATGAAGCCCCATTAAGCCAAGACGCCATTAGCGACTTAAATAATGGCGATGTGGATTTATCGCTAGCCGACCGTTGGATTATTTCACGCTTACAACAAGCGGAAAAAGAAATCATTCACGCATTAGATGACTTCCGTTTCGACCACGCAGCAAAATCACTATACGAATTTGTATGGGATGAATACTGCGCATGGTATCTAGAGCTTTCTAAGCCGGTATTGTGGAGCGATGAATCAACTGACGCACAAAAACGTGCGGCCCGTCGTACACTCGTTGAAGTACTAGAAACCATTTTACGTTTGGCTCATCCAATGATGCCTTACATCACGGAAGAAATTTGGCAGACACTGGCACCGATTGCGGATACCAACAAGCTTTCGCAAAACGGCGAAACCATCATGTTGGCCCAGTATCCGAAATACGATGAAAGCAAAGTAGACGCGCAAGCCGAAACCGACATTGAATGGTTAAAAGGTGTGATCACCGGCATTCGTAACATTCGCGCAGACTTGGGCATTGGCCCAGGCAAGCCGGTTAAGTGTTTATTTAAAAACGGCAGCGCTGATGACCAACGCCGTCTAGATGCCAATACCAATTTCTTAAAAGCCATGGCCAAACTAGAAGACATCACTTGGTTAAACAACGGTGAAAAAGCCCCGCTTTCTTCAACCGCGTTAGTTGGAAAAATGGAAGTCTTGATTCCAATGGCGGGTAACATTGACGCCGCTGCGGAAATCAATCGCTTAAGCAAAGCCCTTGAGAAAAACCAAAAAGAGCTAGACCGTGTGGCCGGTAAACTGCAAAACCCTAAGTTTACTGACAAAGCACCTGCTGATGTCATCGAAAAAGAAAAAGCCAAACTGGCTGAATTTGAAGATGCCGCCGCTAAGTTGTCTGAGCAGCTAGAAGCGATTAAAGCGCTTTAGCAGTATCGCCTGAGTGGTTGTTTAAACTGAACAACCACTCTTAAGCTGCTACCGACAAAGCGCCTGCTGATGTAATCGAAAAAGAGAAAGCCAAATTGGCTGAATTTGAAGATGCGGCAGCTAAGTTGTCTGAGCAGCTAGAAGCCATTAAAGCGCTTTAATCCGCGACGACTGTTACGACGAATAAAAAATCCCTTGTAGCGATACAAGGGATTTTTTCGTTTTAGTCATACCAACATCAAACTCATCGGTAACATCAAACAGTTAATTAATAACAAAGTAGGAATTAACCCAGTAAATCATCGCTGTGTCTTTATTTTTCACACTGCAGCATTTTAAATAACCTCTTTAACATCCAAGGATAGGTTATGTTAATTCGCTTATATTTGCTTTTAACCATTTCAATCACAGCTCAAGCCGAGCTTTATCGCTGTGAAAGCCAGGCAGGCGAAATCCAATTTACTGACCAACCCTGTGCCATTTCTGGCAGCACCTATGAACCCAGTGCCGTCATGACAAATTATAAAACTATTCAAGTGCCTAAATCCCATGACCAACACGCCACAAGTAAAAAGTCCCAAGCTTGCCCTTTCATAAGCAGTACAGAACTGAGAAACCTAAAAGTCAAAGATCAATTCAAAAAAGGCCTGACTCAAGATCACATTCAGCAGCGCCTTGGTAAAGCTGACGATATTCTTAGTAATAAAAACAAAAGCACTTGGATTTACGAAGGTACACACGTAAAGCGCACCTTTCGTTTTAAAGACGCCTGCTTAGTGGGTTGGAAAGAAAAGTGGAAACAAGGCCAAGAAAGTCAGATCAGTAAATTTCGTGATGAAAGATAAGACGTAAGATAATTGAAGTAAGCAAGTAAGATAGTGGCAACGTCAAACTTATGGGTAACCCCTTTTAGCTTAAACGCACAATACCACTCTTACCGGTGAAGTCCGCCACCAACCAAATTTGATCAAACTGATAACTACTGGGAATGGTAATTTCATGCATGGCACTAAGCACTTGTTCACGATCCCACGCTGGGTGAGCATTGCGAATCACTAACCATACCCGATTCGAGTCGTAGGTTTTGCTCGCTTTGTTTTTTAAGATGGCGTTCAAGGCATTGATTAACCGCTCATGGGTATCGCTGAATTTTTCTTGTAGCTCTAATTGATGCTGAACATGGCGATTAATGCCTTGCTTTAAGATATCCATGGCTTCTTTGGAAGATCCATAAAGGTGAGCAATTTCTAAATCCAGTTTCTCACATTCCAGCATGCAGGAGACATCAGGGCGTTTAGGTTGGTTATGCCATATGTGGCGAATTTCATGACCGGTGAGTTGTTCATACTGGCGCATGAACAACTTAGCCGCATCGTGTTCAAGAATGAGTTTGGCTTCTTCACTTGAACGCTTTTCTTCCATGCCACCACCTAGTTGTGTATCTGCGCTAGCCGCGTAAGCGACGCACGCGGAACGAACGGCCTTTAAGCTTACCTTCGCTTATTTTCTTGAGAGCTGGCTTGGCCGCGTCTCGTGCCACCGCCACAAACGCCCAGTTATCATACATATCAATCTTGCCGATCTGTTCAAAGGCGATGCCGTTATCCCCTGTTAGCGCACCCACGATATCACCTGGGCGGACTTTTTGCTTCTTGCCTCCATCAATCTGCAACGTCACCATTTTCGATTTATAGGGCTGTTTTTCTAATAATTTAAACGGCGGTAGAATATCGTTTTCAATTTGAATGCCTAAGTATTCTGCCAACACGGCCACCTTGTAGCTTTCACTGTCCACATGCAAGGTAAACGCTTGGCCTTTACTACCAGCACGGCCGGTTCGACCAATTCTGTGTACATGCACCTCTGGGTCACGGGCAATTTGATAGTTGATGACGCAGTCTAAGTCTTCAACATCCAAGCCTCGCGCCGCCACATCGGTGGCCACAAGCACCGAGGCGCTCTTATTGGCAAAACGCACCAAGGTTTGATCGCGATCACGCTGTTCTAAATCACCATGCAGGGCAACTGCAGCAAAGCCCATGCTAGCAAGCTCATCACATACTTCTTGAGTCTCGCGTTTAGTACTGCAAAAAATCACCGAGCTTTCTGGTTGATGCTTTAGCAATAACAATTTCACCGCGGCCAAGCGCTGCTTGTTGTCTTGGACCTTATAAAAGTGCTGTTTAATACTGCTGTTATCATGGCCTCCTTCGACCTTCACCATGACAGGATCTTGCATCACGCGCTGGGCAATCTTTTGAATGCCTTCAGGGAAGGTGGCACTGAACAATAACGTCTGACGATCTTCTGGGGTGTGATCCATGATGGCGTCTAGTGCATCTTGAAAGCCCATTTCTAGCATGCGATCTGCTTCATCCAAAACAAATGTGGAGAGTCGATCCAGCTTTAAGGTGCCTTTACGTAAGTGCTCTTCAATGCGTCCAGGGGTACCCACGACAATGTGACAACCATGCTCAAGAGAGCCTATCTGTGGACCAAAGGGCATACCGCCACATAAAGTCAGTACCTTAATATTATGAATCGCGCGCGCCAGCTTACGAATCTCTTTGGCCACCTGATCGGCCAGTTCACGGGTCGGGCACAACACCAAGCTTTGTACATAAAAGCGTTTTACATCCAGTTGGTTTAATAACCCCAGAGCAAAGGCTGCGGTCTTGCCAGAGCCTGTCTTGCCCTGAGCAATCACATCCTTGCCATCAAGCACCGCAGGTAGGCTCTGCTGCTGAATTGGGGTCATACTGGTG
>JBNMQC010000012.1:0-32078 GCA_051277445.1 Bermanella sp.
CACTCACGCAAGAAAGCAGGACCATTGTTATTCGCTGTGAAGACAAGGGCCCTGGCGTCAGCCCAGAGCAATTAGATGAGATATTTAAACCCTTTTATCGCATTAGTGAAGCCAGGGAGCGCAGTAGCGGTGGCCATGGCTTAGGATTAGCAATTAGTAAACGGGCGATCGAACTGCATAACGGTAAGGTATTTGCTGAGAATCAAGTGCCTAATGGCTTGTGCGTGACCCTATCTCTTCCCTTCTAGTGGACACTTATGCCTTAACCTCTACAGAATCTCAGGTATACTCAGCGCGCGGTTAAAATAATTTTCCATACCCGTTTTAGGTGTCACATGCTGCGTGTTTACTTTGTTTTATGCTTAGTTGTTCTCTTTTCTGCCTCTGCCCATGCCCGTCAGTCTTGCGATTGGCCATTTCGCACCAGTGTGAACATAAAAGAAAACAGCGGCTCAAATTTAAGCGATTATCAGGTTAAATTAAACATTAATAGCAGCAGCTTTGACTCACGTTACAACTGGAGCAGTGGGGGTGTTGACCTAAGAATCTTCGATTCAAATGACACCTCACCCTTAGAGTTTTGGATTGAGAACTGGAACCAAGCCGCTAAAACCGCAACTGTATGGGTTCGATTTCCTGCCAGCGCCCCCTTAATTGCCAACGCTAATCGCAATATTTTCCTCTATTACGGAAATACCGCCGCAACCGCTCTGGCTAATGTGCCGTTTACGTTTGTGGAGCCTGGCATCAAGTTTCATACTCGAAATGTGACCTCAAACCCCAATAGTTTCGCTAATGCACAAACCCTGTTTGAAAACAGTAACGACAATAATGGTAATTACGGTTGTACGTTTATTACAGACTTTACTGGCATCACCAACGGTGCGCTTTTTGGTGCAAAGAACAACTTCATTGCCTACAGTGAGACTTACTTCGAGGTTGCACCGGGCGAAGCAGGCATATGGGAATTTCGTTATGGTGCCGACTTTGGCTGGGGCGGCGGCTTATATGTGAATAATACTAGCTTAGAAGAACAGTGGAGTGATGATCTCTGGTGGGCGAATAATTGGAACAACCCAGCCGAAATTCTACAAGGCAGCATCTCATTACCAACGGGGTACCATAAGCTAGAGGTGATTGGCGGTGAACCCGGAAACGATGGCGGCATCACTGTTCAATTTAGAAAGCCAGGTGGTAATTGGACAACTTTTTCAACGAGTAATATTGATATTCGTTCACGAGCTTGCCCGGTTATTGTGCCCACAGTGACCTTCGGTGCCCATGATGTATGTGGACTGGATCTGGCGTTACTCAGCACAACGCCATCATCAAATAATTGGGTTGTTGGCTCCACTCAAACCTTATCATTTAATGTGAAAAATAATGATGCACAAACAGACCCTGCACAACCCAATACCCAAATATCAATCATATTACCCAGTGCGTTTACATTTGATGGCTTCAGCGGCAACAACTGGAGCTGCAGTGGTACCAGCACCCTGACTTGCAATTACTCACAAGTTTTAAGTGGCTCTCAGGATCTTACTTCCACTCTTAATATTACTGTGACTGCCGATAATGCAACACCAGGCAGCAGTACCACCATTACAGCGAATACAAGTGGTACGGCTTTTGATACCGACTTAACTAACAACAGCCAGACATTCAGCATTAACTTTTTAACCAACAGTAGCCCGGCCAGTTGTACCAACCCTCAACAGGGCTTGCTGGTTAGTTTTTTTGATACCCAAGGTTATTCCCCCACGACCATTACTAATGCTGCTGAATATGAAGCCTTAGTTAATAACCGAGGTACCATGCCTTATCTAATGGGGCAAACCATTGTCTCGAATATCAATGGCTCAGGTAACCCTTTTGACCCCGATTTAGACGGGAATGGTAATCCTGATTATTTTCTAGGTGTTTTTACTGGCTATATTTATTTAGATTCCAGCGATCAAATAAGATTCGCAGTTGATGGTGATGATGCCATTGAAGCGCGAGTAAACGGTAGTATTGTAAGTGACTTTTATGGCGCACACGGGCCACAAGGCCAACCAGTGGATAGCAGTGCTCGCTTTACTTTAGGGCCAGGGTTTATTCCAATTGAATTTCGTATTCAAGAAATTGCAGGCGGTGATGTATATACTTTTTATTGGAGTTTCGGTAACAGGTTTCAGCACGTCATTATTCCTAATTCTGCATTTTACCATTGCGCAGGTAATGCCGACATTCAACTGAACTCAACCATTCAGGTGATCAGTGACCCTATTAATTCATCCAATTTTAAAGCCATTCCCGGTGCCGTGATTCAACATACGGTTAACGCCAATAACATTGGTAACATCAGTACCGATATAAACAGTACTGTGTTGGTTCAAGCCATCGACGCTCAAAGCACCATGTATGTGGGTGACTTATCAGCGGGCAGTCCCGTTATTTTTAATGATGGCGCAGGCAACCAAGCCAGTGGGCTTAGCTATACATTTAATGGGTTAACCAATAACACAGATAGCTTAGCCTTTAGTACTGATGGCACTAACTTTAATTATGCTCCTGTGGCGGACACAGATGGCTATGATGCCAATATCACCCACTTCCGCTTAACACTTGGTGGGACGTTTAAACCCACATTTAATGGTAATACACCAACATTTAATTTTGTTTATCAAGTGAAAGTTGATTAGGCCCTATATATACAAAAAGCCAGTTGATCACTCAACTGGCTTTTAAATATCACCGGTTCATTCTCTCGATAGCCGAGTTATAAAATTGTCTCAATTGGCTTAACGCAGCTAGCAAAATTGTCCTTTTCTAACTTCAAATGAAAGTCTTCTACTAATCCATCCGTGGCATTTATCACTGTGTGCCAATATTGCTCACGAGCATCATCGCTAAGCTTAGTAAAGTCCTTACGATCTGGAATCTTGCCATAAGGCAGTTTGCTGATGAACTCGTGACTCGGTGCCACCATGACCACATTATCAAAGTTCTTCGCTTTTGCTTTACGCCATGGGATACCCTTATCAAACCAGCCCGGTACGATTTTAGGGAAGAAGTGAGGGTAAAAAACCAAACCATCTTGCGCGGGAAATGGCCCTGCAAAATGGTAATCCACCATACCGCCATCCCAGTGCCAACGGTCTTTTCCGCCCAGCACCTTGGTTGGCTCTAACACCATAGGAATGGCACCAGAAGCCACAAGTGCTTGTTTTAAATTGTTCACTGCCAGTTCAATCACCTCAGGGCGTTTATGGTAAGGCGCGTGACTGGCTTGATGTGAGATCAATACTCGCGGGTACAATGCCTCAACAATTTTACTTGAAAATAAATTACCGGTGGCTGCAAACAACAAACCTAGTGCTTGGCTTATTGTATGTCGACCATTCATAAGTAAGCGATTTCGCACCGCCACTATGTGTAATTTACGTAATGGGTTATCTACGATGTGTTGAGCTTGTTCATCACTAAACAGAGCTTCTAGTACTTTATCCACAAATTCTGTGATTTCTGCTGGGCTTAACTTTTCATAACGTTGATTTAGGTATATTCGTTCAAACTGTTTAAAGCTGGTTAACGGATCCTTTTGTGCATGACATGCCATCCGCCATGAACCAATGCTGGAGCCCACTAAAGAAATAGATTGGCTCGCCTTTGGCAAAAAATGCTCCGCTAGGTATTGGTCTAAGCGCGATAGCATTAACCATTTAGGGCCACCGCTTGCCCCAATCATTAACTGAATATCCTGAGGCGTTAACCCATGCTGTTTTATGTGTGATAAGGCTTTAGCCCCAGCTAAGATTTCAATACTCATAAGCCATTCTATTTATTATAAATGCCCCACATGGTGCCAAAGGCAGAGAATTGCGCAACCAGCAGGTCATCGGAGGGACGCAACAGTGTGTACTATAAAACAATGCAATCAAAATATGTAAAGTCTTGGGGAAATGGTCCGATAACTATCATAGGGCTAACGTAATGGTTCATATGCAGGAGCAAAGACCATGTACACAGGAAAAAGTTATATTTTCACCACCGCTGTAGAGCAACAGGCTTTTCATGAAGGTCTAAAGGCCGCCGCTAGCAGCAACAACCCTTACTCAGCATCTAATAGTCCACATGCGGCTCGTGCTTGGGGTAAGGGCAATGAATTGGCATTTCGATTAAATGCCCGTCTTGGGGTGCAATATCTAAATGCCGCAAAGGCTTAACCGGAACAGTGCTCGATAGAAAGCATCTCACTGTATAGAGCCTAAAAAAAAGCCAAGCATCATGCTTGGCTTTTTTGTTTAGATTTCAAATATCTTGATATTGTCCTTCATTTTAACCGCCACATCTCGCACAGATTCGGATGCATCCTTCACCCCTTGCAGCCGCTCTGAGTTCGCTTGACTGAGTCCTTGCATGGCATTGGCATTTTCAGTCACACCTGCCAATACCGATTCTTGATCAGAAGTGGCTTGAGCAATGGATTGGTTCATTTGCAAAATCACATTCATGGCATTCACCACATTCATCAATTCTTGGTTTGTAGCATCACTATCGGCAATGCATTGCTGCATGGTGCTTTGGCTACTGGACATGTTATCCACCGTATCCTTGCTGGTGTGTTGTAAATTTTCAATCATGGTTTGAATTTCTTGCGTGCTATTTTGCGTTCTCGATGCAAGCGAACGCACTTCATCCGCCACCACGGCAAAACCTCGTCCTTGCTCCCCTGCTCGGGCCGCCTCAATAGCAGCATTGAGTGCCAGTAAATTCGTTTGATCGGCAATATCTCGTATAACATCCAATACCGAACCAATATTTTCACTGTCTTTTGCTAATTCAGAAATGGCCTTCATTGATTGATTAATTTGGCCATCCAGCGTATTCATATTGCGTTTTGTGCTGTCACTTTTTTCTGTACAACTTTTTACGGATGTTTGTGCATCACTGGACGACTGCAATGCTTGCCCCGCATTATCGGCAATGACCTGCATGGCTTGCGATAAATCATTAACGGCAGAGGCAATAGACTGAGACTCCGTCAATTGTTGTTGTAACTGCGCTGCATTTTTTTGTATGAGGTCTGCTAATACATAGCTGTCTTTATCGAGTGTCTCGCCATATGTACCTATGTTTTTAATCACACCTTGGGTTTGCTCAATCAGGCTATTAAATTTTTGACCAATGCTGCTGGAGGTCGCACAACGGCGCGTGAGGTTTAAATTTCCATCCTTACTAATTTCGGTGACGGTATCTTGTAAGTTCATACCCGATGCTTCTTTTTCATGCATGTTTTTCGACATAATCACCAAAACAATGGTTTCTACCACCACATACCCCGCGTGAAGAAACACAATTCCCCAGCCTTTATTGACATCATCCAATAAGAAAACCGGACTACCTTGAGTTTGCATGTAAAACAGCCCCACGTGATGCACGGCTACCAAAGCCGCAGAGGCTACAATCGGCTTCCAATCATGGTAATAAAGCAGTAAGGCAAGGAAAGCAAAAAAGCCAAAGTGCATTTCAATCATGCCTTGGGCTTGGTTCACGTGCAGTGCTGTCAAAATCATTAAAGCCAATCCCATAAAAATACGGGTCATGGCTCGGCCAGTAAAAAGTTTCACTAATACGGTGGCAACAATAGCGGTGCCCACCCCAATAATGATGGCCTGACCCCAAGTGCCATGCCAGCCAGCAAGTGCCAAGCTGTAAGCGGAAGCGAGGTACACCACAAAGAGCATCGTTTTATCGGCCTTTTTGTAGTGTTCATATGCTAACTTCATGTTTACTCTCTCCTACCAAGGGCAAAAACAACCAAAGCCTTGATTGTTGATCCACTGCGGATTTTCTTGCTGCGCTAATTTACCTAGCACCATATCAATAAAGTCAAACCCCTCACCGCAGGACATACCGCTGCTGTAAGGGCCAAAATACGCTAATTCGCCATCTGCATCCCAGATCGCCACAGCCGGTGTCGCCGGGATCTTTAACCCTTTTAATACTGCGCTCTCAGGGCTGAGTACCGTTTGTTCCGTCCCCAATAAAATAGGGGCGATCTGTTTAACATGGGCCACTCGATAACGTTCACAGGGACAATCGTCATCTTTAAAATGCACAATAAGGGGGCGATTCCCCGCTTCTTTCTTCAGTATAGGATACAGTTCACGAATTGGCTGGGCGTCAAAGGAAATTAGCTGCTCGTTGTAATTACCCCAGTGTCGATACTCAAACCACCACAAGGCGGCAACTGAGCTGCAAAACCAAAATAAAACGATCGCAACGAGGGCGAATGTATTGCTGGGCATCATGATTACTTACTGGTATGACGGAACGTGCCGTCCCAATCTTGCGGTAAGGCCTGATTTTTTAAATCGGCAATCCGATCAATATACACCTCATATAATTTCAAAGGGTTTGATTCAAACAATTGTGTGAATGCATCATGGGCGGCTTGCCAATCTCGCTTTAGGTAAAGCCCATAAGCGGCATCGTAACGCTCAATTTCATCCATAACCGTTTGCTCAACCTCTCCCTCTAACCCTAAAGGTTCATACACGCGAATGGCTTCTTCTTTGCCCTTCACTTGAATGCGATCCATGAATCGACAAACAAAGCCTTCCAAGGAATCAAAGGTATCTTCACCGATTAAAATCTTTGCCCCATAGAATTTTGTAATACTTTCTAAGCGTGAGCCTAAATTTACGGCATCCCCAAGCACAGTGTAAGAGCGACGATAGCTGGACCCCATGTCTCCCACATTCATTAACCCCGTATTAACCCCTACGCCTATATTCACCTCAGGTAAGCCTTCTTTTTCAAACTCGATTTTAAGCGCCTCGGTAATGCGCTGCATATTTAATGCAGCTAAAACAGCGTTACCACGATGGTTAGGGTCATCCACTGGGGCACCCCAAAATGCCATAACCATGTCGCCTACGTATTTATCTATGGTGCCATTGCGATCAAAAATTTCTTTGGTGATGGGTGTAAAGTAGCTGTTGAGCATGTGTTTCAATTCTTGTGCACTTAACGTTTCACTGATGTTGGTAAAGCTTCGAATATCACTAAACAACACCGTTAACTCTTTACTCTCCCCTGCAAAACTATAGGCGTCTGGGTCCGCCATCATTTTATCGATGTGAGCGGGTGGGACGTACTGATCAAACATCCCTTTCAACATCTTCTTGCTGGCGTTTTCTTTTAGGAATCCATCCGTAATGAATGTGGCGGTTAAAAATAAGGTTAAAATCACCGCCCCTGCCATGGGTAAATCTAACCCCATTGTCCAAAGGTAGCCGTTAAAACTGATGACCATCGCAATGATAAAACTGCCGCCGATAAGCATCATACTCGGCCCTAACATGGGCAGTACTACAATCATAAAAATAGCGATTAAAAACAACTGTAAAAAAGTTGCCCCTGCTTGCCATTCTGGTTTTTGCGGAAAACCTCCACTTAACAGTGCTTGCAAAATATTGGCATGCACTTCCACCCCTGGGTATTGAGGTCCCATAGGTGTGCTGCGCAGATCCGAAAGTCCGATAGCCGATGTGCCCACCAATACAATGGCACCTTCTAACACACCAGGCTCTAGCTGATCGCGCAGTACATCAGTCGCCGAATAATACGGAAATGAAAACGCAGGGCCTTGATAAGGCACGGTGACAAAACCAGCAGGACTGGTCGGCGCAGGAAACTCACTGACCGCCACATGGGTCATGGCTAAAACATCTCCCAGCTCAACCACCTGAGGATCAATGCTATCTAAAAACAAATAACGCATAGCGGCGCTCAACGCCAAGGACGGATAAAGAGCATCACCATGTCGAATCAACAATGGTGCTCGGCGTACCGTGCCATCAAAATCAGGAAACATGGTCACAAAACCGCCACCACCCGCTTTGCTTTGCAAACTGGCTATATTCGCAGTGAAACCAGGGCGCTGAGTAACCACGAGATTATCCTGCCAGTCATTGGGGATTTGAAAAACCGGCGGGGGAAGTTGGCCGTTGCGATACTCCGCTTCATCCTGAAAGAAGAAACCCAGCACAACATCTTGCTGCTCAATGGCTTTGGCCATCACTTGGTCTGCATCCGCCATATTTTCAATGAGTGACCAATCCTGCTGAGGGAGTTTATTAAACAGGGAATCTGGAACCGCACGGTTGATATGTTCTACTGGGTTCACTTCTTTTTCACTGAACACCACATCGAAGGCAATCACCAAAGCACCTGCCTCACCTAATTTATCAATCAAGTGTGCAATCTTTTGTCGACTCCACGGAAACCGCCCCTCGTTAATGATGGAGGTTTCATCTATATCGATGATGGCAATGTTATGGTCAGTTTGATCGCGTTTGGTGATGGGTAAAAAAAGATTGAAACGCAGATCATATAAGAGGTATTCGATCCGCGTGAAAACAGAGGCACTTGAGCCCTGATTGAGCGCCGCTAATAGGATGAAGGTGGACACAACCGCCGCAAAAAGTCGTGTGCTGTGTTTAAATAATTTTTTCGATAAGGCCATAACATTCAAGCATAGCCGTTTTCAAAAAAAGTGGGCGTTAAGCCACCACCTGGCCGCGATAAATACGCTTTGGTCGATGGTCCACTGAGTCACCTGCTCGCGGGCTATCTGGAATAGGCTGACCGCGATACATGCGCTTACTTGTCACTTCTTCTTGTTCTTCCATTCGTGGCATTAATTCGATTCCCATCATGTCTTCTAGGTCGGCGAACAACAGCTGCGACCTTTGGTCGTGGCTCTTTTTAACCAAGTCTAAAATGGTTTGCACCACATTTGGCTGACTGAGTTTTATCTCAACACCAAACTCGCTGCGTAAGCGTTTACGAAGTTGTTGCATGATATCGATCATGTCTTTCGTGAGATTGGGAATCATAATGGCTCTTCATTAAACAATCAGTAAGTTATAACTACTTGAGCAAGCCCCATACCAACCGCATAACTTAGTGTAAAAATAGTCAAGATGCCTATAAGCCACATAACTCAAGGGCATTGTGATGCCAAATCCCCCTTCTTTTTTTGCTCGGCCAACCAAAAGCACCAAAGTAACTCTTTTAACGTAATTCACGCACCAGTTTGAGACACCGCAAAGTATCAACCCCCACACAAATCGATCAAAAAACAACCAAATAAGTTAATTTCCCTAAAAAGTGTTCTTGTTTTGGGCGTAAAAGCGGTAATTAAAAGCACAATGGATGAAAAGAAAAGTTGGCAAGGAACCTGCAATATTAGAATTAGCGAGTTCATTTAACTTGCAGAGCGTAGATTCATGTCGAAAGACTCAGTTTTATCGGGGCCAATTAATCTTGCACGGGTTAATTTGATTTAGCTGATTGAATCTACGCTTTTTTTTCGCCTGTTACGTTTGTACGATGCCTTTCAGCCTCGTATCCGTTTACCCCTCGCTGGCTGTCAGCAACTCACCAGAATCATCAAAATGCGTAATGCGCTTAATGGCAAAATCGATGTCAGGTGTCATTAGGGATTGTTTCTTTAGGAACACCATCAGCTCACTGACAAACAGCTCATCCGTCCATTCATCACGGGGGCGTGAGCGCACAAAATCGCTATAAACGCGGTGACCCAAGCCTTGAATCAACTGCTTATTCAATTGCTCCATTAAATAAACATGCACGGCTTGATTGAGTAAACGCTCAACCTTTTCAATTTGCACCTGTTCAAAGTTAGCCACTTGCAATTGCGCTAACAATAAATCACGCCAAGCCACATTTTGCTGGATACTGGTTTCATTTTCTTGGGTACTATTTTGGCTAAGCAACTGCAATGTCATATCCAATTGCACTTGGGTTAATTGACCGATGACAGCAATGTGTTTTTCCATTTGAGTTTGAAAGGCTTGATCCTGCTCTTTGTGCAGGTAATAGATTTTATCTAAGCTCAGTAGCGCATAATCAAAGACCGTCAGTAGCGCAATTAAGGCAGCAAAGACAAGTGGTGGAATTTTTTTGGTATGAAGTAATACCGTTAACAGTGCTAATAAGCCAACACTGAAAAGTAAGATGAAAATCGTAATAGCCATGAGGCCACCTTTATGGAGATCAAGGCCGTCACACTAGCAACGGCCATTGATTTGTTCAAGCGACGCTGTCACCCCCTCCAGGAAAAAACGCTTCTTTTAACATGTCACTAAAGGCATGACAGGCATCCGAAGCAGTAAATACACCTGCCAGCTTACCTTGGCGCGTTACGAGTACGCAGTCCACATGGGTATCGCTCATGTAATCCAACACCTCAATTAATGAGGTGTACAAGTCAACGGTGTAGACATTTTCAGGACACAAGTCCGACACAATCAGCTCATCAAAGTCGGTATGAGTATGGCCGGGTAACTGGGTGCGCTCTAACTCTCGCTTGGTCAATACACTTAAACTGCCATCGGCCAGTTTCACCGGTAGATGCCCCACACGATGCTCTCGCATCATGTCTTTCGCCTGTGTCATGGTGGCGCTGTCGGCAATCGAATATGGAAACGCGCTCATGACATCTTTGATTCTTGGCATGCGCTTCATGGTTTTCCCTCAAGTGACGATTAGATGCCCATTTTACCGAGCATATCAATAATATCTCGCATCACAGCCGATGCATTGGGGTGCTGGCTGTCAAATTCGACGGCTTGTTGCTCTAAGCGATGATTGATTCCATCATCTGCCTTTTCATTGGCTAATGCCGCTTGAATGTCACGATCTAATTGTTCTAGCAATTCACGGCTTTCACTGTCTAACGAATCAATTTGCCCGATGGTTTGTTTTAATTGGGCTAATTTATTTTTCAATTGCTCTTGCATGAAATGACTCCTAGTCAGTAAAGGTCTTCACATACTGCCACTGTAACAATATAGATCAAGTTAACGAATGAGCATCATGTGATTGTTTTGGCAAAATCAGAACGGTTGCGGTAAATGTGTCCCATTCACCGCAAGAAAGATACAAAAAAGAAGAGAAGCAGTACGCTCAGATACCCATGGTGAGCTTAAGCACGCCTTTTATAATGAAGCCCACCATGCCTAAACCCAGTGCAAAGAATAAGACCGCCATGCCGAATTTACCCGCGTTTGAGCGTTTACCTAGGTCATAAATAATAAACATCATAAACCCCATAAGCGCGGCTAGGCCGATCATCAAGGCCACTTCTTCGAACTGCTCAAAATTCATAACATCACCCATATTTGTGGTGGGCGCATTATAACCAATATTGAGCTTAATTCGATAGCACTGGCCCTAACGGTAAATCCAGCCCAACCCAAAGCGTCAGCATGGCACCCCATACCAGTAGCAAGGTTAACGCATAGGGCAGCATGATGGTCAGCAATCGTCCAACCGATAACCCAGCTTCGTACTTATGAGCGTACGCCAGCACCAATGGGAAGTAAGGCATCAAGGGTGTAATGATATTGGTACTGCTATCCGCGACGCGATACGCCCCCTGCACGGTCTCAGGCTCAATACCCAATAAAAAAAAGGCAGGGATAATCACCGGAGCTAACAACGCCCACTTCGCCGAAGCACTGCCGATGAATAAATTAAGAATGGCCGTCACAAACATCAAGCCCATGACGGCAAGAGGCCCACTGATCGCAAACTCTTGTAAGACACCGGCAAGTTCTATGGCCAGCACAAGTCCTAACGCGCTCCATTTAAACCAGGCAATAAACTGAGCCACAACAAACATCAAAACAAGGTAAGGGGCAATATCAATCACCCCTTGCTCAAGCGCCTTCACCCATTTATGCCAACTATTTAAACGCTTTTGCTGAACACCATACACCGTGGCGAGTATGGCAACATTCAAGGCAATCATGGCCACCAAAGATGACATAAAGGGCCCTTTCAATAGGCCGCCCTGCTCATTTTGCAGCACCGCGCCCTCTGGCAAAGTTAAGCCCAGCCAGATGACAATGATTACACCGAAAGTAAAATAAAAAACCCGTCCAAATCCACCTGCCACATCCTGCTCTTGCGAAGGTGCATCTGCGAACCCATGCTGATCAATTCCCTCCTTTGAAGTGGCCTGCAAATAGGGCTCAACCCAAAACCGATTAACCAGTACACAGCACAACACCACCACAAACACGCTGCACACTAAGAAGTAATAGTTGGCCAAAATGCTCACATCTCGATCCGCTACCAAAGACAGGGCTTCAGAGCTAATACCCGACAACATAGCATCCACGGGGCCTACGAATAAATTGGCACTGAAGCCACCCGAGACACAGGCAAAACCTAAAGCTAAGCCAGCAATTGGATTGCGTCCGGCGGCATAAAAGACCGCCGCAC
Organism: Bermanella sp.; assembly: GCA_051277445.1. Taxonomy (GTDB): domain Bacteria; phylum Pseudomonadota; class Gammaproteobacteria; order Pseudomonadales; family Oceanobacteraceae; genus Bermanella. The sequence goes on from JBNMQC010000012.1 coordinate 12,310, forward strand.
AAAGGGGCAGCAACACCACATAGCCGGAGTCCACCGCGATGCTCGACATCACCCCTAAAAAGGCAATGGCCACCGCCAAAAATTCTTTTGGGGTTCGTCGCGTCAAACCCGATATCAGGCCCGGCAGAAGTCCACTTTTCTCTGCCAACGAGAACGCTAAAGCCATCAAGATAACTGGCCCCACAGGCGCAAAATTCATAAAGTTTTTCACCAAGGAGCTGAGCATAAACACCAAGCCCTCAGATGAAACCAAACTATGAACCATTAACAGCTCACCGGTTGCGGGATGCTGAGCCTGCCAACCCAAACCCTGTCCAATAGCACTCATTGCCAGCACGATCACACACAGATAAATGAATAACGCCATAGGGTGCGGCAATCGATTGGCCACGGATTCAATGCGCTGTAAAAATTGACTCATGGCGCTTTTTGTCCTTTTTAGGGGGTTTTTAGGGTATTTACTTTAATTGTGGCGATTTCCAGCCAATGACAAAAAATGCTTTATATTCAAGGCTCTACGATAGCTTTTAAAAACAGAACACTCAATTGCAGGCCTAGATAAGCAAATCGATACTTTTGTACTAGAAAAAACGTATTTTCACACTAGAATGGCGCCCGTATCTTATTTATCAGGAGCCTTCATGGGGTTATTTCAAACTGTTTCTTCGCCGTCTCATGTCAATGACGGTGCCAGCATTGCAACCATCTTGCCCGCCAATACGCCTATGCCTTTGTGCTGCGATAGCTGTGACCATGAACAAACTTACACCATGACACACTTACGTCAATTACCCACCATCGTGTGTGACGCCTGTGGCGATGCTCGCCCGTTTAGTGCCTTTGAATTAAACATCATTGAAAACACCCTTAATACCATGGGGTATTTTTTACAAAAACGCGCGTAATCGTATTGCTCTAATAAAAATAATAGATACAAAAAAGGAGACACTTGGTCTCCTTTTTTATTGCTCGACATTTCATAGCACAACAAGGTGCAACACATCAGTCTTCTTTAGGTACTTCAATTTTTAGAATCAAAGACACTTGGCGCTCCAAAATGTCACGCTGAGCCTGTTGATTAATTTCCTCAACGGGCACTAATAAAGCTTCGTATTCCACACGGCGAAGCGTGCTCACCAAAATTTGCGCATCTTCTTTAGGGTGGGAGCTGTGCACCAGATTCAAAAATTCAATAAGCTTTTGCTCCATGGCTTTAGCATGTTCATCCGCCAGCCCACGAAGATTTTCATTTAATAATGCTTCGTAGCGGAACGCTTGATCGGCAACCGCCATCTCACGATTATGGGTGGTTTTTTCAAGTACATACGCCAACAACTGATCAACAATGACCTCAACCAGCTTTGGCCCAGTGGTTAACTCAGCCAGTTTTTTACCATCGGCATTTTCTAATGGTTCATACATTTTACGCGCAAACACATTCACAATGGATTGTGCTTTCTCAGCATAAAGCATGAAGGTATCACTGATTAATTCTTGAATATCTTTAAAGTAATACGTGGTGGCCGCTAACGGAACATCGGCTTCTTTGGCCACACTGCGGTGGCGAATGGCGCGCACGCCATCACTAACCACGATTCTTAACGAGGCCTCTAATATGGCTCTGCGGCGTTGTTCACTGCCCGCTCGAGAGGTTTTACGCCCACGGTACTGAATCGAGTTTGGCTCGTTCACTTGGGCCTTATGAAGTGCTGTCATTGGTGGTGTCCTGACTCATGTAGCGCTATTTATTATTATTGTTATAGCTATTTATTTTTATAAGTGGCTTAAGATTACTCATTCCATCGGCAAAAGCAATCGCCAAAGTAGGCAAGCCTTTGCCCTTTTTAGAGTACTTACTCAACTTTTATCGCGATTTTTCAAGCACTTACAAGATTGGCTTAAATCTTGATTAGCTAAACCATAATCGCTTTTTTTGAGTATCAAACGATGATGGATATCCTAGGTTTACCCAAGCGCATGATGCAGCAATTTGGGCAAATGACTCAGGTAAATCAGACCCAGTCGGTTAAAGCACCAAACGAAACCAAACAGCCAGACATGGCGCTGTCTTCTATGGGTGATCGTATTAACCATCTTGCGAAAAGTTTTGATGTAAAAGCCTTGAGCGTGTCGGAAATTCTGCCATTACAGACCGCCTTAACCGATCATAACATTATCCAAAGCCATCAAGTACGCGCACAAGGGCTTCTCACCCAATTGGCTTACCACCATTACGAAGCAGGCCCAATGGACTTAGAAAAATCGTTGGAGAATCATCTCGCCGAGTTAAAAGGCAAACCGGCCGTATTGGCCGATTACCAAGAAGGCAAACATGTTTTGAACGTGGTGCGTAATCTTGCCAGTGCCCGTGAGCAACAAATGCATGCGGCTTAAAATATGCTAAAGTGCAGTTTTTAAATACCAATAAGAACCATTATGCTTCGTTTGATCCTGCCTACTTTTCTGTTTATCGCTCACTCCGCATTTGCCATCACCAACATAGAAAGCCAACGCCTAAATAACACCACGCCGGGTACCAAGGGCAACATCAGTTTCACCCTAGACGGTGAGATCGGTGAAAGCGATGAATTGACACTGGGTTCCGCCATTACCTTAATTCGTTCATACGCTCGAGACGAATGGATTGTATTGCTGGATCGAGAATACTCAGAAGTGGACGATGAGGTGAATACCGATGAGACCTTGCTGCATGTGCGCCACCTCACCAAACACAGCGCACACTGGGGGCACGAGGTCTTCACTCAATATGAAGAGGATTTGTTCGCAGACTTAGCAAAGCGCTCGATATTGGGGGCCGGTGCGCGCTACACACTGGATGCGAACCCTGAATTAAAAACCGCCAATCATTTTGGTTTAGGGGCATTTTATGAAGACGAAGAGTACGCATCGAATATCGTGCAAGACAACGAGCAAAACGTACGGTTAAACATTTATTGGGCGTATCGTAATCGTCTGGCAGAAAATATGACCTATACCAGCACCCTTTATTTTCAGCCGGATGTGAGTGATGTATCGGACAATAAGGGATTATGGCAAAACGCGGTGACCATCTCTGTCACCAGCACCATTAGTTTGAGCATCACTTGGAACGCGCTATATGACACCCAAGCGCCTGATGGAAATTACGATACCGAGTTGGATTACAAAAGCATTATTATTTATAACTTCTAAGATAGGCCCAGACGTTCGCGTACTGGGCACATCATTCAATCAAATCATTAAGCCAGCAGGCGATCAACGGTTTCTTTTAACTGATTTTCGTCCGCAGGCTTGATCAGATAATCACTCGCACCTTGACGCTTGCCCCACATGATATCGGTTTCTTGATCTTTCGAGGTCACGATCACAACCGGAATGTGCTTGGTGGATTCATGTTTTGTGATTTTACGCGTGGCTTGAAAGCCATTCATTTTTGGCATCACCACATCCATTAAAATAAGGTCTGGCAGTAGATCCATGGCTTTTTCTACGCCCTGCTCCCCATCTTCGGCGCTGTGAACCGTGTGGCCTTGCTTTTCAAGGATACGCTTGTGCCCTTCCATCATGGTGGCAGAATCATCCACAATCAAAATAGTCGCCATGTCGCCTCTGTTTATTATAGTTAGTTGTTAGTGAGGTGGGCCGAGCCCTGTAGAGTGAGGACAGTTTAGCGCTCACTTGCGTGTTTCGTCTACTTCCGTAAGCCCTGTCACCGCTCCAATGTTAAAGCGTTCTCAATTTCCAGCACTTATGCACTATTTTTAAGCACAGTATAACTTGTTCACATACACCCAAAACGCCAATCCCAGACTGGCAACGCCAACCAACATCAACACAATGAGCGCACCATATTGAGACCAAAACGACGGCTCTGGCTCAGCTGCCTGTAGTAAGTCCCGCTGGGCCTCCAACAACAACTGGGTATCTTTTCCCGCGTGTTCCATTAAATACCAAGCCGCCTCGCGCCAAGCGGGGTGGCGCTTACCTTGGCGTAGGATCAAAATCGCTTCTTGGATTCGAAAACGGGGCTTTTGCTTAGGGGGCTCGATGGGAGGATTGGCACTCATGAAGTAAGCGTCCTTGTAAAGTTTGCAGCGTGCGCTGTAAATCAAAGCGCCAAATCTGCTGAGCTCGCATCATATCCAGGGCATCAAGCAGGCTGCGTTGCAACACGCGCTTGATGGTAAGAGCCATGGCAGGCTGGCTATCTCCACTGATGGCAAATGCCTGATTCAGCAAGCTCGTACTGGTTTGTAAGAACAAAGCCTGGGTTGATGCTTCGCCTTTAGGCAAGGCGGTATCGGGCAAATTAAACTCTTCTTGCACCAATATCTCTAGCTGCTGATACCACCATTGCAAAGCCGTTTGCTCCGCTTGCTCATGGACGGACTCCTCGGCTGCGGCAAACGCAGCATCAATGGATTGGGCCATTTCATACTGGGTCTTGCCCTGTAAATGCATGTATTTGGGTTGATCATTATCTTCGGGGTAGGCCATATTTTTCCCCTATACTATTCATCCTACACCTTAGTTTTAAAGCAGAGTTCACTAAAGTTGTCGAGTTTTACGCCGATATAAACTCAAAGGATTCTGCCCACTCGACCCCCAAGGCATAAGGATTGATGTACTAAACCTATGAGTAATGCCAATTTACCCGGCCCACCTGAGGGTTCAAAAAAGTCCAAAGTCGGCCGAGTAGACATCGAAACTTGGGCCAACTTGCTGCTGCAGAAATTATTTCCTGTTTGGTATTGCGTGCGTTACGTGTCAGAAATGCCCATGGAAACCATTGGCGACATCAACCCCCGTAGTTTTCTAAGTCACCGTTGGTTATCCGTAGCCGCCGCTAACATCGCCGCAGCGGAATCCCTCGAACAAGCCGGCAGCCAATGGAAAGACTGCGCTCAACTATTAAGAAAAATTTATAAAACCAAACGCTATAAGCGTTATCTTTCTATGCGTAATGTCACCGCCGTCGAATCCAGTACTGTGGACACCGATTACCAAGACATCATTGAATACGCCGAAAACGAGTGCAAAGACATCCCCAAGCACCATGCTGAACATTTTGACTCTCTGACCCATGAAGTGTTTGGCGACAAAAGTAAGCACTACCCGTTTGCCTACCGCGAATGGGATGGCCGTTACTATTTTTGCAATCAAGATGAGCCCAGAAACTTCTCCTCCTTACTCATGCATTGCCGTGACAAAGGTCGTGACCTAACCGTCAAAGCAGACATTGAGATTCAGCATGTGGACATCCGCACGGTAGAGATCATGCGCAGCCGTTACTGGATGCTGCTGATGAAACGTGAATCCGCCTACCAAATTGCTTACTTGATTCGGGCATCGAAAATCCCCTGCCAATTAGCTGAGTTTGAATGGCGCCGCAGCGACCTAGTATTCTTGGTACTTAAAAAGACGGACTATCGCACGGCGCAAATTGTTGAAGCCTTGTTTCGTCGTCACTTCCCCCGTGGCGTCATTGAATGGGGACGTTATCTGTGTACGCATTCGGTGCCGTTTCGCAATCGCTGACACCAATCTCTCATACTATATGCTCACTCGGTATTTGCCCTGCGGGTTAAGCCCAGTACAATAGCCCAACCTATATTTAGCATAAGTATTTCTCATGGATAAAAACGCCATTGAAGCCGCCGTGATGCGCCGCTTTTTAAAACACCTTGATACCCGCAAAGATGTACAAAATATCCAGCTAATGACCCTAGCGGGCTTTTGCCGCAACTGTCTGGGCAAGTGGTATAAGAGCGCAGCACAAGATGCGGGCGTGACGCTAGAAGAAGGCAGCGAACGTGAATGGGCGTATGGCATGAGCTATGACCAGTGGAAAAAAGACTACCAGCTTGAAAGCAGCGCCCTTGAAATGGCCCTATTTAATCAACAACAAGCCCTGCAAAAAGACATGAGCGAATTCCGCATTCGTCTTGAAAGCGGTGAAAACCAGTTTAGCGAAACCCTGGCGTTAGTTGAAAAATGGTATGACCTGAGCCCAAGCACCTTTAAAAATGGTTTGGATGAGCAAGCCGTTACCAACCCACAAGGCACCAATGAGGGCAGCCTTAAAGTCTTTGCACTGGGTCGTTTGAATGGCTTCACTCCTGAACAAGCCCTTAAAAGCTTTGGTGAACATTACCGTGATGTACTGGCGACACCGGATGGTTCAGACCATCAAAACATTCGTCAGTTTATGCGCCATGGTTGGGCTGGCATCCAATTTGAAACCGCCCCGCTGCGCTTAAAAGCCGTTGAGGCGTAAGCCACAAAGCAGTAAAGTAACAGGCCAGTGATCTCGCTGGCCTTAACACGAGCAAGGAACCTGTCATGGACGCGGCCCGTCGTACAGCACCCGTATTACAACTAAAAGCCAGCCTGCATCCCTTTACCCTTTTGCAGCTTGAAAGCTTAGACCTTGCTGCCATCAGTTTTGATTTACAGCAGCGCCTAGCCAAAGCCCCCCAGTTATTAAAAAATGCACCTGTGGTCATTGAACTGCCTAGCCAGCCTATTTCCCTTGAATGGAGTGAGCAGCTTATTAATGAGTTACGGGCACTGGGTTTTATTCCTGTGGGCTTGCGTTGCGACCACGATCAACACAAGGTCGCCGAACACCTTAATTTGCCACTGTTCAATGACAGCCCGAAAACCCCAAGATCAAAAGCGCCCACATCAACACCGGCACCCTCCACAAAGTTTGTGAAACAAGCCGTGCGCAGTGGCCAGCAGATGATCCAGCCCAATGGCGATCTGGTGATCTTTGGTAATGTCGGACAAGGCGCCGAAGTGCTGGCCAGTGGCAGCATCCATATTTATGGCACCTTGTATGGTCGCGCCTTAGCGGGAATCCAAGGCGATACCCGTGCCAGCATCACCTGCTTAAAATTAGAAAGCGAATTACTGTCCATCGCCGGCCAATATCAAGTCAGTGATGACCTCGCCAGTGAGCACTGGCAGAAAACGTGTCACATACACCTTAATGACGAACGCTTGATTATAGAAAGCGTTTAATAAATACTCACCAGACAATAATTAATAAAAGCAGAGTTGATCTACTGCTTAAGCGAGTTCAAGCACATGTCTAAAATCATCGTTGTAACGTCCGGCAAAGGTGGTGTGGGTAAAACCACCACCAGCGCAGCCATCAGTACAGGCCTGGCTCTTAATGGCTACAAAACTGTCGTCATCGATTTTGATGTGGGCCTGAGAAACTTAGACTTGATCATGGGCTGTGAACGTCGCGTGGTCTATGACTTTGTCAACGTCATCAATGGTGAGTCAAATCTTAAGCAAACTCTGATCAAAGATAAGCGCACCGAGAACCTATATGTGCTACCAGCCTCTCAAACCCGTGATAAAGACGCGTTGAACAAAGAAGGCGTTGAGCGTGTATTGAATGAACTGGCCGCTGAAGGCTTCGACTACATTATTTGTGATAGCCCAGCAGGCATTGAGCAAGGCGCTCAAATGGCCCTGTACTTTGCAGATGAAGCCATCATCGTGACCAACCCAGAAGTCAGCTCCGTTCGCGACAGCGATCGCATCATCGGTATTTTGCAAAGCAAAAGCCGCAAAGCGGAAAATGGCGAACAAGTTAAAGAACACCTGCTGCTTACTCGATACAATCCGGTGCGCGTGACCGAAGGCGAAATGCTCAGCGTCACAGACGTAGAAGATATTCTAGCGGTTGAGCTACTGGGCGTTATTCCTGAGTCACAGGATGTCTTAAAAGCCTCTAACCAAGGCACGCCAGTGATTTTAGAGAACACAAGTGATGCCGGCCAAGCCTATAGCGATGCGGTACAACGCTTAGTGGGCAAAGACATTCCACACCGTTTCTTGGAAGCTCAGAAGAAAGGGTTCTTAGCGCGAGTATTTGGGGGATAATATGGGACTACTTGGATTTTTTAAGGATGAGCCACCCAGAAGCGCTTCGGTTGCCAAAGAGCGTTTGCAAATTTTAGTGACTCACGAACGCAACCAGCGCAACGCGCCAGACTACCTGCCTGCATTACAACGTGAAATCATGGCGGTGGTTTCGAAATATGTAAACGTGGGTGATGACGATATCAATGTGCAAATTGATAACCATGATCAGCTATCGGTTCTGGAATTAAACATCACCTTGCCGAACTAATCACCCGCCAAAAACGAAAAACGCCAGCTAAGCTGGCGTTTTTTTTTGATCTCGCGTTATCACAACGACGCTTAAGAAAAGCTCGCCGGATCTATCCACTTACCTAAAGAGCGTCGATCAACAATCAAACCATCGGCATGGTCTACAAAACGAAACACCACCATATCACCAATGGCCACGCCTAAATCGGTGCTGTCGCTTTCATAACGGTATTCATTGCCGTCAATGGTCAGCTTATGGCGAAAGTATTCAGGTTTTCCCACCCACTCAATGAAAGGACCTTCGCTAGTAACGGCCTGTAGCTCACCTTTACCCTGTTGCTTTTGAACCTTATTGCGACGAAACCCACCTCGAGCCATGTACTCCCCCTCTTTCTCATGAACTGTATTGGCAAATGTTGCTGCCACGTGGGCGACGCATTCTACCTACTTGAACCTCGTGTTAATAGTCTAGACTGAAAAACAGATACCTTGAGAGAAACGTCATGGAAGCCAGACATATTTTGCTCAAAACCCCCTTATTAGTTGAACCCATTATGAGCGCCCTGAATCAAGGGGCGGACTTTGGTCAGCTGGCCCGTGAACACAGTGCCTGTCCCAGCGCACAATACGCAGGAGACTGGGGCAAACTCACCCAAGATGTTCTGCCCAGCAACCTTTTAGATGCGCTTAACGAAGCCAGCGTGGGGGATGTGATCGGCCCCATTACAAGCCGTCACGGTTTACACCTGATTAAACTGGAAAGCCTTTAATCCCCCCATAAAAAAAGCGAGCCGAGGCTCGCTTTTTTGTCTTTCATGGCATGGATTGCTTATTTATCTAGACCATCTAAATAACGCTCAGCATCCAGCGCCGCCATACAGCCCGTACCAGCGGATGTAATCGCTTGACGGTAGATGTGGTCCATAACATCGCCAGCGGCATACACGCCTTCTTTGCTGGTCAGCGTGGCGTTTCCTTCAAGACCGCTTTGTACCTTGATGTAGCCGCCATTCATTTCCAACTGACCCTGGAAAATCTCGGTATTGGGCGTGTGACCAATGGCCACAAACACACCGTCCAGTTTCAGCTCAGTCAAATCGCCGGTTTGGCTGTTTTTAATGCGCACACCGGTCACACCCATGTCATCGCCCAACACTTCATCGAGTTCATTGAACCAATGAATCTCAACGTTACCGTTGGCCGCTTTTTCAAGCAATTTGTCCGCTAGAATTTTTTCGCTGCGGAAACTATCGCGACGGTGGATCACATGAACCTTGCTCGCAATGTTCGATAGATACAGGGCTTCTTCAACCGCCGTGTTACCACCACCGATTACGCACACCTCTTTGTTTTTGTAAAAGAAGCCATCGCACGTCGCACACGCAGATACACCTTTACCTTTAAACGCTTCTTCGCTTTCTAGGCCAAGATATTGGGCAGATGCACCGGTACAAATGATCAACGCATCACAGGTGTAAGTACCTTGATCACCCGTTAAGGTATACGGCTTTTTGCTTAGATCCACGTTATTGATGTGATCAAACAAAATCTCAGTGTTGAAACGCTCAGCATGCTCTTTCATACGCTCCATCAGCGCAGGACCTTGCAGGCCTTCAACATCACCCGGCCAGTTATCCACTTCTGTGGTGGTGGTGAGCTGACCACCCATTTGCATGCCCGTGATAACCACAGGGTTTAAGTTCGCACGAGCCGCATAAACCGCAGCCGTATAGCCTGCAGGGCCAGAACCTAAGATTAACAATTTAATGTGACGAGTAGACATGATGACTCCTTAATCAAAACAACTTGGCAATAAGGCCATTATTCCAACTTGCTTTGCGACAATTTCAAATGAGCTTAGCAGAATAGGGGCAGCACTATACCAAAAAACTCTACAAAGCTTGAGCGTTTATCACTATATGGCCAATTGTGGATAAACCACCATTGAATCTTCCTATAATGGTGGTAGTTAATTTTTATCGGCCATTAGCACGAGCGTGCTCAACAAAACTAAGCGCGCCAATAAACTCATAAACTACTTTAACCACAATAACTTAGAAAGCTTAAGAATCACTTAACGACTAACTGTCAATTTCCCGAGGTTGCCACCTTCATCCGCGCCGACCAAAATCAATACAGCCTATATTGTTTTGGCGTTTATTCAGGAACACACATGACAGAACCAAACCAAAAGAGCCGCCTTGGGTCATTATTAATTAGAAAAGGCCTCATTACACAGGCTCAACTCGATTCCGCCCTCAAATTACAGATCACCTCCGGCTTACGCTTGGGTGAAGCCCTCATCGAACAGGGCATACTGACTGAACGTCAACTACAGAAGGCACTTAAGAAGCAGTCCCGTCATCGTTTATGGGCGGCCATGATCGCCATGATTCTTGGCCCCATGTCATTTGGTGCCTTTGCCAGCCAATCCACCTCTACTGCCAGCGACTCCGCCAGTACCTCACAGATGAGTGATTACCAAGGACTCAAGGCGCTGGATGATTCAGAACTGGCCAGCATTGATGGCCAAGGATTCCAATCCGCTCAAGACGCACTGAACGCATTAATCAGCCAAGCCCAAGGAGCCGATGATATCGACACCGATAAACTGGGTGCATTGGATGAACTGGCCACCCTGCTCAACCCGATCGCCAGCGTGTTAGATGCGGACATCAGCGTCAAAGGGGTGAAGCAAAACACGGCACGGCACACTCAAATCCATACCGATGGCAGTATCGAGCTGGCCTTACCCACTGAAATTGAAGAGATTGCATTTCGCAACCTGCGCGTCAAAGGGGATCAATCGGGCAGCACGTTTGGTGATGTGATTGTCAGTAATGTGCGTTTTTCCGATCAATCCAGTATTCGCATTCGTGCCCATTAATTGGTTTGTCACACACCTGTGAAATAAGCTGGCGCAATGTTTCTAGTTTTATTCGCGCTTAAATATAAATATAAAAAAGCGAAAAAAAACCGTTGCCAAGAACGGAAAATACCCGTTGAATGGAGTAGCAAGTTCATTTCGAACTCACAGGGGCTGCTCATACCAAAAGGCCCACGCCTAAAGCAGAACGAAGTCGCTTACGGTATATGCATAGCCTGCGCGTTCGCTAAAAGGAGTGCTGAATGCCCAACCGCCGTCGTACCAAAGCTTACGTTATTGATACTAATGTTTTAATCCACGACCCCTCCGCTATATTTAATTTTGAAGAAAACCAAGTGGTCATCCCCATGACCGTCCTCGAAGAACTCGACCACCTCAAACTTTCGAAATCCGGCGTTTCCATGGAATGCCGCCAAGCCATTCGCAACATAGACAAAATTTTAGGCGAAGCCAGTCCAGAGGAAATCAGCGATGGTGTCGCCATGCCCGCCGCCGGTGAAAAGCACGGCTATTTAAGCGTATTGATGGATAAACCCGTTCAACAAAGCACGGTTTTACCCAATGATTTAAACGACAACAAAATCATTAACAGTTTGATTTTTCTGCAGCAGCAACGCCCCAAAACCCAAATTGTCCTCGTCACCAAAGACATTAACATGCGCCTTAAGGCCCGAGGTTGCGGCATTGCTGCGGAGGATTATCACAATGATCAACTGGTCAGTGATATCGAATCCCTCACTAAAGGCTTTCACGAATTCAAAAACAGTTTTTGGGACACCATTAATAAAGTTGAAACGGCCCATGAGCCTGGTCGTACGGTGCACAAAATTGCGCGGGATGAACTGGGTAAAGACGTCTTTGTGAATCAATACATCTTAGATGAACAAGGCTTTGTGGCCCGTATTTGTGACATGGACGAAAAAGTGGTGACACTTTGGGACCGCTCTCGAGACCACCTGATGCAGCAACAAGCATGGGGGCTGACTCCGCGAGATATTTATCAAGCCGTGGCACTGGATTTACTGTTGGACCCAGACATTCACCTAGTCAACCTCACAGGCTCCGCCGGTTCGGGTAAAACCATCTTAGCCTTAGCCGCCGCCATCGATATGACCGTCTCGCAAAATCGCTACACCCGAATCATTGCCACACGCAGTGTGCGCGGGCTCGATGAAGACATCGGCTTCTTACCCGGCACAGAAGCCGAAAAAATGGAGCCTTGGTTAGGTGCCATCACCGATAACCTTGAAGCGTTGCACATGGAAGATGAAAGCACCCATGGCAGCATTGATTACATATTACAAAAAGTGCCGCTGCACTTTAAATCTCTTAACTACATACGTGGGCGCAGTTTCCAAAAAAGCCTGATCATCATTGATGAAAGCCAAAACCTCACCCCTCACCAAATGAAGACCATCATCACTCGCGCAGGGGCTGGCTCTAAAGTGGTGTGCTTAGGTAACCTTGCGCAAATTGACACCCCGTACCTAAATGCCACCAGTTCTGGCCTCACCTATTTGAATGAGCGCTTTAAGGGCTTTTCACTGGGCGGCGGCATAGAACTGCAAGGGGTGCCAAGGTCAGCACTGGCGGAATACGCAGAAACCCACCTATAATCCTCAACCCTCACACAGCCTATTTGCACACCGCAAGTAGGCTGTGGCGAAAATGACCCATTTGACGTATCGCCCTTCTTTACCTAGATTTTTAGTAGGTAACTATGCCAAGGATAATAAATATGAAGGGAATCTGGCTTCTTTTAGCCCTACTCAGTTCAAGCGCATTCGCAGCCGACGGCGAAGAGACCATTTACGAGTTATCCGTGTCCACAGACAGTAGCTGGACCAGTATCGAAATTCGTGATGATGCCGAATGGGTGAATGCCCCTCCTGGCAAAACCATCAGCGTGAATGGCCGCAGTGGCATTAAGTCTTACACCCTGTCCCCTAAAAAAATGCATTTACGCACCATGGGTCGTGGTGACATCACCCTGAATTTATTCGTAAAGTCTAAAAATTCGGTTTTGGGTTTAGAGCTATGCAAAGGCAAGGCATCCAGTTACATCTGGGTGAAATCAACGCAAAGCAAACAGAAAAACGACACCAAACAAAAAGATTACTGCGAAAAAGCCGCTTTAGTGCTTCAGCTTCATTAATCCCACGCCCCACTTAAAACCATTAGCCCAGCCATGACTGGGCTTTTATTTGCCTCAAATCTAAGCGCTCACCTCTAGCTGAACTCAGTAACAAACCTAAACTATGAATATCAGCTATCAACATAAGCTGTGAACATGAGCTATGAATCCAGTTTTGCGGTGATACCTAAACTCAAGGCAAAAAAAAGCCAAGAACATATCTTGGCTTGTTTGTACTGACTGCACCTAAACGCGAGGGTTAAGCCGTTGGGGTGATATTTTTAACCACGCGAGCGGTGAAATACACCACCCCATCTTTAAGGTCTGACACTTCAATTTGGTTTTGACCAAAAGGCGAGAGTTTCACAGAACTGATGGCTAAACCTTGAGCACTGATGAGATTGCGATCCACATCGTTAAAGTGTGGGTGCATAAAAGCAAAGCTTTGACGCTCGTTATCGCGCTCTAAGGTGACCACAAGTTGTGGGTCGGCTAATTCATTGCCACGGTAGTAGTTTACATAGCTCACTTCGAATGACGCATCGAATTGAAACAGTACCTGTGCGCTTTGCTGCTTGCTTAGACTCATATTAATCAACCTAGTAAATGAAACCCTATATTAAATATCTAGTCCGGTTTAACTCGGTTTGCAAAGACAAGCCCTATAAAATCTAACAAATAATTAAAGCTTCAATACTTATAGCTAATTCAGCTAAATTCTTATGGCGACTTGCCTTGATATTCTTAAAATCCTATTCACTCCCTGAAAAGTGTGACATCTTCATTAAACACCATGCCTTATTCACTTAATAGATAAAAAATAGACACAACCCGTCAATTATTGAATAACTATAAAATATTGCGAAAAAGGTCTAAAACACCGCGACATTCGTACAAGGTGATAATTAACGATAAAAATACGCTATTGTTATCAAAGCAATAACGACATAAGTGGAGCGATTCATGGGCATCAAGGTTGGCATCAGTGCTTGTTTACTGGGCGAGCAAGTTCGTTACAACGGCGGACATAAACGTTCGCGTTATTTACAAGATGTTCTATCTAAGTATTTCGATTACACCCCACTGTGCCCTGAAATGGGGATTGGACTGGGCGTACCAAGACAACCCATTCGTTTGATCACCACATCGGGCAACAACGAAACCGGTATCGAAGCGGCACTCAGTGATGACAACAATGTGCGCTTTACCCAACAACTCAAAGATTATGCAAAACAACAGGCTGCTCAACTGAGTGATGCCAGCGGCTATGTATTTATGCAAAAAAGCCCTAGTTGCGGTTACACACGCGTAAAGCTGTACCATGAAAATGGCAACCCACTTGAAGTCTCGCAAGGCATTTACGCGGCTGAGCTAGACCGTTTATTGCCTTTAATGCCCAAAGAAGAAGCTGGCCGCTTAAGCGATGCCATGATCCGCGAAAACTTCATTACCCGTGTGATGGCTTACCATGATTGGCAACACTCTGTGGCCTACGAATTGACCCCGCAGGCATTGCTGGATTTTCATGTGCGCTATAAATACTTACTCATGGCGCATCACATTCAAAGCTATCAAACTCTGGGCAAAATGCTCAGTAACCTTAAGGCAAAACCATTAGGCGAAATTGCGTTAGATTACATCACTGAATTTATGCAGGCGTTAAAGCACATCGCCAATCGTAAAAAGAACACCAATGTGCTGCAGCACCTACAGGGTTACCTGAAAAACGATTTAGACAAGGACGAAAAACAAGAGATGTTAGACTTGGTTAACCAGTACCGCACTGGGCTGGTTCCCATCGTGGTGCCGCTCACCCTGCTGAATCATCACATCAAAAAGCACACGGATGATGATAACTATCTGCGCAAACAAAAATACCTAAACCCCCATCCATATGAATTGGGTTTACGTAACGCCATCTAATTAATGAAATATTTATGAAGCCGCCAGCAGGACGTTCTTTCCTTGCTGGTTTTTTGTTACAGTCTGCGCAAAATAAAAACATAGCAGGGTCGCTATTATGAACCGCTCTTTAATCTACACCTTTATCTCATTGGCTGGGATGACATCTTTAAGCTTCGCCGAGCAAGTGGACACCGACAAAGACGTGGCCGAGCTTTCCACGATTAACGTTAGCGGTCGCGAAGTGAAAGGCCCAGAAATCACCACTGAAAAGCTTCTCAAAATTCCAGGTGCTGGTAACGACCCACTCAAAGCCATCGAAGCCCTACCTGGTGTGGTTTTAGGTGGTTTTGGCCCATTTAGTGTGCCCGCGGTGCGAGGTTCAAACCCCAATGACAATACCTACATTACCGACTTCATTCCTGTGGGGTACGTGTTTCACAATGATGGCGGCAGTACTTACAACGATAATCTCATTGAAGACTTCAGCCTAAAAGCCGGCGCTTGGGGCCCAGAGTACAGCAATGCCATTGGTGCGGTACTGGCTACAAAATTACGCGACCCTTACCAAGAGTCCATTCATTCCACGATTGACCTGAGTTTTCTTAGGGCCGGAGCCTTGGTTGAAGGGGCCGTCTCTGAAGACAGTGCGTTTTATCTATCCTATCGTCAAAGCTTGCTTGAGTTCTATGTGGATAACTTCGTCGATGAAGACGAATTAAAATTCACCGAAGTACCTAAGAACAGCGATTATCAATTTAAATACCAATGGCGCATCGACCCTGTTTCTAACCTCAGGTTTGTTGCCAATGGCGCACAAGACAGCGTGGGGATTGAATTTGGTCCTGAATCTGACGACCTAGAGCGCGAGCCGGGCTTAGCCGGAGGGCTGGGAGCAGAAACCTATTATCATAGCCAAGGAATTCTGTATGACACTGTGCTAGCCGGTGGCACGTCCACCATACTCTCGGTGAGCCGCAAAGAAGAAGATGTGAGTTTCGCCATTGGCAGCTTGTTTGATTTGGACGCCATTAACTACGAATACCGCTTTAAAAATTACTACAACACCCCGCTCATCAACGGCGACACCATTCGTTACGGCGTGGACCTCAGCACCACCAAAATTGAGTACACCGCCAGCGGCTTATATTCTGCTTGTAACTCAGACGTTGGAGACAAGTGTCCACCTGCATCCTTGGGCACCCCTTTTGATAACGAAGACTCTTTAACCATTAACGGCCTGTATACGTTTGTGGCCTATGACTGGCTAGCCACCCCGGATTGGGAAGTGACCCTTGGCCTTGGGAACAGCTACAACGACTTTAACCAAGAGCAACTGATTCAACCGCGTATATCGAGCCGTTACGCATTGAACGATGCTTGGACACTGACCGGAGCCATTGGCCGACACAGCCAGTTTATTCGTGAGTTTCGCTTTATTGCTGAAGAACTGGGCAACCCCGACTTAAAACAACCGGATGCTCTGCATTATGTGGTGGGCTTTGAGCATCAGCTAGATGATTCTCTGAGCACCAAACTAGAAGTCTACTACAAGGACATTGATAACCTTGTGGCAGCAAATGAAAACTATGACCCAGTTAACCCTTCACCTGCTGAGCCAGCGTATCTGAATATTGCCAATGGCGAAGCCTATGGTTTAGAGCTGTTAATTAATAAAAATCTCACCGATAAATGGTATGGCTGGTTAAGTGTCGCCTACAGTAAAACCAAGCGGAACAATGAAGTCACCAAGCAATCCATTGATTACGAGCTGGACCGCCCATGGGTGGTCAATCTAGTTGCCACCTATCAAAAAAATGAAAAAACCTCGTATGGCTTTAAATGGCGCTATCAAAGCGGCAGCTTGGTTACGCCAATCAATGGTGCCGTGCCATATGATGTAAATGGTGATGTCATCGACCCAGCACCAGCTTCCTCTGATGATGCTTATATCTACGACCCAATCGAAGGTAAGCCCAACTCAGAACGTCTATCCGCGTACCACCGCTTAGACTTCAGGCTGGATCATGATTTGTCAGACCGCAGCACCTTATATTTTGAAATCATCAATCTATATAACCGGGCTAACGTTAGCGATTACAGCTATAACAAGGACTACACAGAAAGAGAAGACGTCACATCGTTACCGACCATCTTCTCGGTTGGAGCAAAACTGGTATTTTGATTCTGAGATATTAGATAATTTGTAAGGTGGGCATTGCCCACCGACAGAAATGACACATAACCACCCTACGACTCGCGCCCGCGAGTGAATGATTAACGGCTCACCCAAGCCTGCATGCGAATATCCATACTTAAGCGTAATAAACGCAGGCCTTCGTTCATCACGTTATAATGGGCATCGATAATTTGCGTACTCAACGTAAAAATTTCATCGGCACTGGTGACGATCTCACGACCGCTTAACAAGTCATGCATAACAATACCAGTGAGTCGCTCTAATTTGGGCTCACATAACAGAGCATCAATGAGCGATGACGTAATCTCTAACGCTTCTTGGCTTAAATGCTGGGCTTGCTGCTTCACTTTGATTTGCTGTTTTTGCAACTGACCCATGAGGAATCGCAAGCGCATTTCACAGGCATCATCCATCACCCCAACAACGGCAGTAGACGTACCCAATGCGCGAATTTGCCCCAGCAACTCAATGAAAGACGGCACATCATTGAGTACATAATGATTCAAAGCTTGGTGCTGTGAACCGGTCTCTATTAGGTCTTCCACCTTATTACCCAGCACTGAAATATAACTCAGCAACTGCTTAACCAAGTGGCTGTGCAGCTCAAAGTTCTCAATGATCTCATCTTGGCGCCACTGCAAATGCACGGTTTGCCATGCATTGCAGATGTCTTCCCATTGGCGTGAGTCAATTACCTCTAGGCATTCTTGTTGTTGGCGTTCTAATTCTTTAAAACGTGAATTCACTTCCCGAGCCAACACCCGCGTTTTACTTTCAAAAAACGGATTACCTGCAAGGGCCGCATTGGTTGCCGCACGATGCTGCTGCACCACGCGCACTTGTTCAAATAGGGATTTAACTAAATCTAACGCCTTGATGCGCAATTGCTGATTTTGGTGCAATGCGGCCAGGTTACTCATATCGACTTCGGCGCTGTACATAGGCTGCTTCACTTTTGTGCC
The DNA here is from genome assembly GCA_051277445.1 of Bermanella sp. Classification (GTDB taxonomy): domain Bacteria; phylum Pseudomonadota; class Gammaproteobacteria; order Pseudomonadales; family Oceanobacteraceae; genus Bermanella. Next base: position 30,528 of record JBNMQC010000012.1, read on the forward strand.
ACTTTAAATAAATGATATTTACATTTAGCAATCCCCGTACCAATATTATATTCAAGCAAAATCAACTGCTTAAGCCTAGATTAAAAGCTCTAATCCACTCCGCCGCCCTACCTTTGTGCACAGGAGCCTCAAAAGACAGCACGAATTTAATGCGTATTTCGTCTAATCTTTTGATTGCACCAAAAGATAGCGGCACACCCTACTCGAGAAAACACCTAGAAAACCATCTTTGTCATAGATTAATGAGCCCATTTTAAATAGTGAGTCAAAACCGTCTGAAATAAATTTATTCATAACACTGTGATTAGCTTACGTTCATTGCTAAAACCAAATAACAGGCAAAAAAAAGCGCACCCCAGCTAAGCTAAGGTGCGCACAAGAGACAACTTGTTTAAAACATTTCTATAAGTTCAAATTAGAACTTGTAGTTAACTTGAGCAGACAAACCAAATACGTCGATTTCGTATTCGCCGGTTACACTGGCAGCGTCTTTTTGAGTGTTATCAACATTTTTGTTCACTTCGTTCAGATCCATTGGATACATGAACAAGTAACCAGCAGCCACGTCAAAAGAAAGATCTTGATCAACCTTATAACCCGCACCCACTGTCACCCACTGACGGTCAGAAGATGGTACACGGGCCGTACGGAATTCATCACGAACTGGCGACTGGTCGTAAGCGTAACCCGCACGTAGTGCTAATTTGTCATTAAGCTGGTAAGTACCACCAAACGCAACGGCCCATACATCGACCCAACGTTCATCGATATGACCGATGTAGTCACCGCCAAGTTTAGCTAGATCAGACGTATCTGCGAAACTGTCAGCAAAGCCACCAGAAGGGTCTGCAGGGTTAGCTATATTTTCTGTTGCAAGCACATCGAAATTTTGGAATGAAGACCAACCTGTCCACGTGGCACCCGCTTGAAGTAACAAGTGATCATTAAATTGATGTGTTACAGCTAATGTTGCAGAGGCTGGTGTTGTTAAAGGGACCTCTGCAGCTTGCTTGCGAGTTGGCAACGTGGCAAAACCAGTACCTGTAAAAAATGTTAAATTACCATCTTCAGTTTCTAGTTCAGCATCACCTTCTAGGGTGATCTCAATTTCAGAGCGATAAGTAAAGCCAAGAGTAGTCGCTTCACTTAACTTATAATATGCACCAAAGTTCCAGCCGTAACCCCAATCGTCACCAGATACTTCAAATTGAGATTCAAAACCCGAGTAATTTGGATTACTTAACGCTGGCTGGCCTGGGTCGTAAGGAATTAAATCAGTCGCTTTTGAAAGTAGACCTTCCATATAAACGATATCGATGCCACCACCAATGCTTAATTGGTCATTGATTTTATAAGCAAAAGTTGGTGCGATTTCTAATGAAACTAAAGAGGTTTCATCTGCAAAGGCTGCACCTGCGAAGTTATCACCATAGTTTGTCTTAGTGCCAAATGGTGTAAACACACCTAGACCAACTGATAGCTTGTCATTAATTGGTCGAGAATAATAAAAGAATGGAATGAATGACTCGCCAAGGTAATTACCACCGTTGT